>WQVV01000282.1 GCA_009785665.1 Defluviitaleaceae bacterium | reverse complement strand
TTCCTCCAATGTGGTGGACAAGTTTGAGTTTATAATACCAAAAATTTTGTGATAGCGGCAAATTTTACAGAAAGCTTTACATACGTCCAAATTTTGTTTATATTGTTTAATGGAAAACTTGGAAAATATCATAAGAATCGAAAGGGGAAAATTTTATGAGCGCGAACTATGTTGTATTTGTGGATTCAACCGTCGATTTACCTGTCAAGATGGCGAACGATTTGGGGTTGAATGTAATTCCGTACATTTTCACTTTGGACGGCAAAGAGTACTATAATCACCTCGACTACCGCGAAATATCTGTTAAGAATTTTTACGACACCTTACGTGCGGGAAAAACGGGTTCTACTACGCAGGTGACATCGCATCGTTACTTGGAGGCATGGACACCGTTTTTGAAAGAAGGCAAAGATGTACTTTACATGTGTCTTTCCTCGCAACTTAGCAAAAGTTACGACCAAAGTGTTATGGCGGCGCGTGAAGCGTCAGAAGTTTACCCCGACCGCAAAGTTATAGCTATTGATACAAAATCTGCGTCGCTGGGGCAGGGATTATTGGCGGTACATGCGGCAAAGGCTCGTGACGAGGGAAAATCCCTTGAAGACGCAGCAGCATATATCGAAAGCATAAGCAAAAAAATGCAACACTGGGTAATGGCAGATGACCTTCATCACTTAAAACGCGGCGGAAGAATTTCAGGCGCACGCGCAATGGTTGGAACAATGTTAAACGTAAAACCGATTCTAACCATGACAGACATTGGAAAACTTGCACCAGTGGGCAAGACTCGTGGACACAGCAAGGCATTAGCTTTATTCCTTGAGAAATTGGAAATGTACGAGTTTGAGAAAAACGAAACAATGTACATTGCGCACAGTGATGTCCCAGACCTAGCGAAGCAATTAACCGACATGATTACAGAAAAATATGGCGTATCCAACTTTGTAGTAAACGAAATAGGCCCGATAATAGGCTCACACACAGGCCCTGGAACAATAGCCCTAATGTTCATAGGTGGCAAGGGCGAGCGTGTAGCATTGGATTAATTTCGGAGGTACAAGACTATGCCAAACGATGAGATTCTCAATTTGCTATTCGAGGACGAGGAGTTTGAGGAAAGTTGGAAAGATGACGAAATGGAAGAATGGGACGATGACGAAGTAGACGACTGGGACAACGAGGAAAACGACTTCGACGATGATTTCGACAATGAATTTGATGACGATTTTGATAACGAAGAAATCGACGACGACTTCAAGGACGACGATTTCAAAGATGAAGAATTTGATGAAACAGAAGAGTACAACGACTGGGAGTGACATCATGGCATTACAGATACGAAACGCCATTCTGCATATTTTGCGAAACGACGGGCCAGCGTCGGTATTTTCCGAAGCGGAACTGGATATTGACAGCGAAATATGCGAGGCGTTTATACAAAAACATGTGAAGAAATTAATCAACAATCCTGCGGTTCGCACGGCAAATTTTAAGTCCGAAGCCGAATTGTATGAGCTACTTGGCGCATATCAAAACGGCGCGAAGCATTTTAAGGAAACGGCCTTAACTATTGCCGAAAAAATGGACGCGATTATGAAAAAATATACAGCAATCCCACCTTGCGATATGTTAATCGCAAGGGTGGGCGTGTCCTCGACGCGTGGAAGCGGCGGCGAGTATTTGGCTATTCTTTTGTTGAATTATCAGGAGGTTTACGCGCACAACTCTAAGGATTCTGACAATCAACTGCAAATATGTAATGCATTGCCGTTTAGTTCGGGCAAGGTTGAATTTGCTGCCCTTGTTACGCTAGAAGGTTCGGCAATGCCAATTAACTTGATAGAAAAACCCGTTTCTATTGATGGAAACAGCGTTTTGTACTTTTCCGAATTGTTCCTTGACTGCGAAACTTCGCCGTCCAAGAAGGAGCAGGCAAAACTAATCGACGAAATAACAACCGAATTTGTTGACGAGTTTTTCAAGAGCGACCCCAATGTTTCGGCGAAAATAAAAACCGCCTTGCTGGTGGAAGCCGAAGAAGAAGAGGGCTTCGTGTCAATGGACAATGTAGCCAGCAAGGCGTTTGAAGATAATGACGAGGTGAGGGCGCAATACATAAGCACTCTGCGCGAAGCGGGCGTTCGCGAAGACCTTCCCCTTGGCGAGCGCGTTGTTAAGCAGACATTTGCCACGCACAAAATCAAGGCCGAAAACGGCGTAGAAATCCGTTTCCCCGCAGAACTCGCCGCCATCGAAGAAGATTTAGAAATAACAACCTACCCCGACGGCACAATAAGCGTACTTTGCAAAAATTTACGGCTTGTTTAGAGATTTAAGGTCAAGAGATTTTAAGTCAAGAGATTTTAAGGTCAAAAGATTTAAGACCTTGGGGACGCTGTCCCCAATACCCCTGCAAGGGGACGCAGTCCCCTTGACCCCGCTTTTTTGGATTTTATATTGAGTGGGAATGTTGTATGCTAGGGCGTGTTGTTACTGTGGAAGTGGCGACGTAGGTGGTTCGTCTTGATTGTTCATTTCAACGTCATATGATTCTGTATCGTTTTCTTTTGCTTCTTCTTTTGCTTCTGCTATAATTGCTAAAACCGTTTCTAGCGCAGTCATGTTGGGACGGTTTTTTATTTGTGGGGATATGCCGTAAACTTCTAGAGAACGGCCGTATAAATCGGTTACGTAGCCTATGTCCATGCGCCATAGAAGCCCTGTGTTTGGTAATGAAGCGTAGGCGTGGGTAGACCCCATTACGCCAGAGGTGTTTTCGCCTACTACTGTAGCGAAGCCAGTATACAATGCGGTTGCGGCGGCGAGTGCGGAGGCGGAGGCGGAGTTTTCATCTATTAGCAGCCAGATTTTGCCGTCGAAGCCTACGCGGTCAAAGGACGGCCAAATGGTGGAACGTGTTGACACTGCATAGGCGAGCCGTTCTAGGTCGTCTGGATTGAAATAGGGCATGTCGCGCTGTGCTATAAATTCGTCTATGGGGGTGATGGTAATATACATAAGTTCGTTCCAATGGAACGGCGATTGCGCTTCTAGGATTAGTTGGGAAGTATCAACATAGGCGTGCATCCAGCGGGACGCAACATCACCTGATGAGAAAAACTCGAATCCGCCAACTTCTACGGGCGCGCTTATTAATCGGCGTAACACTAGCGCGTTAAAGTAATCGCCAATGCCGCCTAGATTGCCTTGTATGTCTATGATTAGATGGTCGTAGTCTTGGATTGATTGCAGAAAGGGTAGGATTTTTAAATCGTCATACTCTGGGTCGGCTAGGAAGCTGTCAATTCTTAGGTATGCAATTTCTCCTTCTACTATACTTCTTGTTACAATGTTGTCTGGAATTTGCGGGAATGGGTGATACTGTTCTATCAAGTCGGCTTCGTATTCTCCATAAAACCAAATAACAGACGGGTTCATAAATGTATCAACAAACAGTTGCAACATCGGGTTGTACAAATTATGATATGTTTCAAAATTGTGCTGACGCAAAAATCCACTAACTTGCATTCTGTAA
>WQVV01000281.1 GCA_009785665.1 Defluviitaleaceae bacterium | reverse complement strand
CTGTATTTTCTCTCTGTTTTCATGGTTCGTATTTTATCATATCTCTAACAAAAAGCCGATAGCGAAACGTGAGCTATCGGCTTTTGCTTTTCTATGCGGGCGTTCTTTGCCCGCTTTTTTATAATACCTGTGGCGCGAAGTATTCAACTGACAAGGCTTTACTCATGTCAAAAACCACTGCTAAAAAAGCACCGCATAGGCATGTGGTATTTACCATACCAGAAAAACTCCGACCGTATTTCGCAAAAAACTGCGCCTTGCTCAACATTGATTTGACGCTTACGATTAATACCTTTCTAAAGTGACGGAAAAGCCTAAACATTGTAAAGACTAGGCGTGTTGTCATTACTCCAATGACAACACGCCTAGTCTTTTTATTATACCTCTTGCAAAATTCGGCATTGCCTAATTACGTAGGAGGTCTATTCGATTACACCTTCTGCGGGGCCGAAATTTATTTTCGCGCCTGATACTAATGGCGCTGTTTTTCCTGAGGCGATTACTGCGGAATCGCCATTTGGTTTTATGAAGTTCCAGTTATCGTTACTGCTGTTGGTTAGTCCCCATTTGCCTGGTTGAGACGGGTGTTGTGTCATTTTGCCTACTATGGTTTTGAAGTCGAAATTATCGTGTAGGTGATGTGCGGTTATCGCGCTATTGCTGTTTAGCATGATTACCTGTCCCTTAATGTCTATGCGTGGAGGTGGGGCTATTGATGTTTTGCATGACCAGCATGTAGGTTTTTTGTTGTAAAAATTCTCTTTGCCGCAGGCTTGGCAGTAGAGGATTCTATTTTTTAGGCTTACGAAAACGTCTTTCCATTCCTTTTCAACTATGCGGGCATTGCTGTCGCGAAGCCCTTTGGTGAATGCCTTTGTGAATGTTTCGCGCAGATTAGGCGGGTACATTCTCCAAAAAATAATTGCATTATCTTGATACCCTGGGATTGGACGGTTTGATTCGTTTGTTGGGTCCCAGATGAAAATTGGGTCGTGGCCGTAAATTTTTTCCATTGCTTTTGCGTCGAAGCATTTGATGTTTGCTTCAACTGCGCCTTCTAGTGGGTGGTGCAGCATAAACATGTAGAATAGCAAAACTGCCATTGAGTATAAATCTGTTTCGGTGGAGGGCGCAGACGTGCCTTTTATGATTTCGGGTGCTATGAAGCGAGGCGTTCCGTTAGTCGCGCTTTTGGTGTCTTTGTTTACGGTTACGTTGTCGTTGTCGCAGATTAGAACATCTCCGCTTTTGGGGTCGAAAAACAAGTTGCCAAAGGATATATCTCTATAGCAAAGCCCCTGCGAATGCAAACTCTGATACCCGTCCGAAAGATTAATCCCCGCCATACACAACGCACTGAATGTTGGTTCTGCGCGGCGTTTCATTAGGTCTACTATGCCTTTGTATGATTGCGGTCTTAGGCGCATTATATATCCGAAAAGCCCGTCCTTCATTATTATATCCAGCGGCCATAAAAAGCGGTCGTCGGGTGCGCCGCGCTCTATTAGTCGTTCGATTAATTTTTGCTGATACGGTGTCGCGGAATGCTTAAAATACCATTTTAGCGCGTATCTCTGTCCCGCTTTATCTTCAACTTCGTAGACCTCGCCCTGCCCGCCCGACGCGATAAATCTTACAACTTTGTAAGTCATACGATGCTTTGATAATAATTTTTGTCCGTCTGCAAGTGCGTACATCATATAATTCTCTCCCACAACGATTTTTGTTTGTAGATTACCACTTATTAAAGACCTTGACAAGAACGGAAAAAATATCAACAATGGCGGAAGAAATACTATAAGAAAATGGTCTTAGATAATGTATATTAAAAAGAGCAAAAGATTAAAACCTTGGGACGCTGTCCCAAACCCTGCAAGGGGACGCAGTCCCCTTGACCCCGCTTTTTTGGATTTTATATTGAGTGGGGTTGCTGTAGTTTTGTGTAGTTTTAATTTATTTAGGAGAGTGAGCCATGAAGAAATTGTTTTTGATTTTGGTTGCTGTGATGTTCGTGCTGGTTGCGTTTGCGGCTTGTAATCAAGCAACATCACACGACTATCCCGATGATGGGAGATTCGACATAGTAAGCGGCGCGACCATACCAACAGAAAACCTTGAGAACATTCACGACAATGATGATACCAACGCAGTTGAGCCAATCGTGTATGCACCAGCACCGCCTATTGAAACGCTGTTGTACTCTTTCGTGTATGACGAACATATTCAGGGGCTTGAACTTGGCGCGACTGGTTCGCAACAAGTTATGAATGGTTTGCCATTGGGTGTATCGGGTTCGCCTACCTATACTGTTGTGGCTAATCCTAATGAGTTGCGTTTTGTCGCTGGGGGCAACTCCATTGAAGTTTCCAATCGTAATGCTAATTTTGATGCGATAGATATTAATTTTGCGGCGTTGGATTTTAGTTATGGCGCGGTATATGTATTTCGTGCATCTGGCAGGGCTGCGGCAGGAATCACAATGCAATTTGGGCGTACAGATGCCCCATGGAGTTCATTCACAACCGCCGTTGTTTCTGATGATGGCGAATGGTCGCTGGAACACACTTTAGCAACCACGGATTTAATGGAATATTTCGTGTCGAATCAACGCGGTGTGCGCATAATGACAAACGACGCACCAACGGAAAATTTCATTGTAGACCACATCGAAGTCATACGAATAGGCGAGCGCGGTTACGACGAGCCGATTGTCCCCGAATGGGATTTAACGGCGCAGTCGCTATCGGAAGCCTTTGCGGAGTATTTCCTACTTGGAAACATCTGGAGCAATCAATCCCGCATGACATCATTTAACACGAACGAAGGTTTTCTGCATCACTTTAACGCTGTGACAGCCGAAAACAATCACAAAGTAGACACAATCGCAAGAACTAGCGACAACTGGACATTTGACACAGCCGACGCAATTGTAGACTGGGCAGAAGAAAACGACCTCGCAATGATAGGGCATACTCTTGTATGGCATTCGCAATCGCCGCCGTGGCTTACCACCGCCGCTGATTGCACTCAACCGTTGACGCGTGCCGAAGCAATCGAGAATATGCATTTATATATTCGCACGGTGGCGGCGCGTTACGCAGGGCGGATTTACGCATGGGACGTTGTGAATGAAGCAATATCAGGTGCAGGCGCGTCTGAATGGCGTAATAATCCCGATTGGCGTGCGTTCATGCGGCAGGCTGGGCGTGGGCTTGACGAAGAGCGTCAATCTCAATGGTACAACGCATTTGCGAACGGCGCGGAAGGCGACGAATGTGGTTCAGATTATATTTTCTACGCGTTCCGCTTTGCCCGCATTTACGACCCATTCGCAATCCTGTACTACAACGACTATAACGACCATGTACCTGGTAAGCGCGACGCAATTACACAAATGGTTATCCAAGTAAACGAGCGTTGGCAAAACGACCCCCTCTATGACGGACGTTTATTAATAGAAGGAATCGGAATGCAGGCCCACTACAGCATAACTGGCTGGATGACTAATCCGCAATATGTGCGTTCTGCAATCGAACTGTATATCACCACGGGTGCAAGGCTT
>WQVV01000280.1 GCA_009785665.1 Defluviitaleaceae bacterium | reverse complement strand
GGAAGTTCTGGGCGCAGATGTCCGTTGGGATAGCGTAAACAGAGCGGTTTATATTTATCAGTAATCAGTAAATCGAAATTTCAAAAGGACTATTGCATTCTGGATTTTGCAATAGTCCTTTTTTTATTATGCTAGGAAACTGCTCACGGCTCGGCGAAATGCGGCTGTGCCGCCCGCTTACAATTTGAAATACCCTACCAACTGTTTCAGCATTTCTGCTTGGGAACTAAGCTCCTGTGATGCCGCCGCTGTTTCTTCGGAAACGGCAGAATTACTTTGCACAACTCGGGATATTTGCATAAGCCCAATACTAACTTGCGAAATCTCCTCCGCCTGTTCGTTGGACGCAATGGAGATGTTGTTTATTAGTTCCATTACCTCGTTGGCGTTTTCGACTATTGTGTCAAGGGATTGTGATGTGGCATGTGCAATGTTTGCGCCATTCTCCACTCTGTCGATTGAACTTGCTATTAGGCTTGTTGTTTCCATTGCAGATGCATGACTGCGCCCTGCTAGTGTGCGTACTTCTTCGGCTACTACGCTAAAGCCCTTGCCGTGTTCGCCTGCCCTTGCGGCTTCTACTGCGGCGTTAAGCGCGAGCAGATTGGTTTGGAACGCAATATCTTCTATTACTTTTATAATCTTCGAGATGTCGCCAGATGATTCTTTAATTTCCGTCATAGCCACTAGCATTTGTTTCATTGCCTCGTTGCCTTCTGTGGCATTGGTTGTTGATTTATTGGAAAGCTGGCTTGCTTCTGTTGCGTTGTCGGCGTTTTGTTTTGTACGCTGATTGATTAAATCAATGGTGGCGTTGAGTTCTTCTACCGAACCAGCTTGCTCTTGCGCGCCACTTGCTAATTCCCCTGCGCTTATGGAAATTTGGCTTGCACCCGATAACACTTGTTCTGATGCAATAGAAATTTCCGTCATGGTTTTGTGCAAATTATCGGCAATATTGTTCACAGAGCATCTAATCAAGTCCAGCGAGCCAACATAGTTGCGATTGATTTTACTACGCAAGTCGCCCTCTGCCAGTTTTGCAAGCACTTCGTTTAGCTCGTTGATGTAGGACGCGATTTCAACAATAGTCGTGTCATAGGCAGTCATAATATCCCTAAACGCCCCATTGAAACATTCGGGGCTTGGGTCAATGCCCATTGCATCTGCAATTTTTTTATCGGTTTTTTCTAAATCAAAGCTACCCGCTTTTAATTCAATCATAGACATTTCAATTACTTTAAGAGGTTCGTAAACGGCCTTTGCTATGCTGTTTAGCCCAGTCATAACCTCGCGCCAGTCGCCTTGGTAGTTTGCGGCGTTTATTTGGAAACTCAAGTCGCCCCTAGCGGCGGCCGCATCAATCATTTCGCCTATTTCGGAACTTACTGATTTTAAATTATCGGTTAGGCTGCCTATGGTCTTGGGTAAAACCCCCCATTCGCCCTTCCAATCTTCAATTTTTAAGTTTTGACCAAAATCGCCGTTACTTATTTGGGTAAGCACTTCGCCCATGTCCATTATATCCGCTGTGTTTTGCGAAAGTAATTTGTTTACAAGTTCCATCATTTCCGCAAAAGAGTTTTGATATATTGGGTTCTCTATCGTGTAATACGCATTACCTTTTGCGATATACTCCGTATGCGTCTTTGTTAAATCGTCAACTATGCTTTTGATAACGTCCACAAGTTTTATAATGTCATTGGTTAAATTCCCAATTTCATCTGATGGAATGTTTTGCTTGTTTATGTTCACGTTAAGCTTACCGTTTGATACGTCATTAACCATTTTTACAATTTTGTCTAGCGGTTTAGATACAGATATGGTTATCATTATTCCAGAACCAATGCCTGCAACAACACCAATAAAAGATACAATTATCCCAACTATTCTTGCAATGGTTGCCTGTGAGTTAATCTCGGCATGTGTTTGGGTTACATGAGTTCTTGATTGCGAAATTATGGAGCCGTAAATGGCTGTCATATCGGCAACAACTGGCCCTCCCGCAACCGCAAATGATAAAACTCTAGCTTCATCGTTTGCATATGCGGCGGCAAGTGTTGGGGCAACAATATCCGACATGTAGTAATTGATTAAACGCTCTAGCTCGTCCATTCGCTGGGAATATTGATTTCGTGCAGTTGCATTTAAACTGCTGTCTGCGTTTACGCTCGCCCTAAATTCATCTAGCCGAGTTAGATAGCTGGCATGGACTTGGTTCATTTCCTGTTCCAAAGCAGGTAGAAACTCTACTTGCCCTGTTCTAAACCCAACGGTTGTAATAAGCCGTCGCAGGTTGGCAATGTCTGTAGGAATTTGCGACATAATATAGACCCTGTCATTCGTATTCATAAGATAGGAATAGTCTCGGTCAATCCGCCTAAGATTGTTCATTGTATACACAACAACGATAGTAGCTATTGACATAATAATAAAAAAGCCTAGTGCCACCCTATGTTTAATTTTCATGCCATTTTCTCCTTTTTATGTTGAGTTTGATACGAGAACTTTGTTTATATTTTTATATTATCAGATTTGAATACAATTTTGAAGTGTGTATATGGTATACTTACAAAAAAAACTGGAAGGGGTATATCATGAAATACGGATACTGTATGGACGTAAAATTCTTGGAGGGCGAAACAACAAGCCGCGCAATTTTTGATGCGGTAGTAGAGGCTGGCTTCGATTATGTAGAATTACCATTTTCAGCATTATCCGCGCTTTCTACAGAGAAGGTCGCGGAATTACGCAATGAGTTAAAGAAAATCCCGTGCTTGGCATGTAATTTATTTTTCCCACCCGCGCTGAAAATAGTAGGCCCACAAATGGACGTAGATGGAATCAAAATCTACCTGCAAAGAATGCTACCCTTCGCGGCGGAACTTGGCATGGAGTCGCTAGTTTTTGGCAATGGCGGCGCAAGAAAAATTCCCGCTGGCGCAACGCACGAAAGCACATGGGCAAACCTACGCACAATAACAGAGCTAATGGAAGTTGAAGCGGGCAAAGCAGGTATAACAATCTCAATAGAGCCGCTTAACACAACAGAAACAGACATAATCAACAGCTATAGCGAAGGCGTAAAACTAACAGAAGGTCTAAACCACGTAGCCACAATGATAGACAGCTATCACGTAGCAATGGAAAACCAAACCTACGATGATGTTCTGCAAAACCCATCACAACTAAAGCACCTACACACCGCTTACCCAACAGGTCGCATGGTGCCCAGCCCAACCGACGACAAAACCCTATACGAAGATTTCATAAAAACCATAAAAACCCTAGGCTACAATAACAAAATAAGCATAGAAGGCGCGCTAAAAGCCACCGACCCCACCGCAATACACGAAGAAATAAAAACAGCCCTAGGCATACTAAAAAGTTTTGGTTGGTAGCGATTTTAAGCTTGTTTCACAGAATAGGGCGTGTTATTTTCGTAGTGGGAACACGCCCCATGTGCGTACAATTAAACAAAATCATACAATCATCAACTCAATTTCCATTCAATTTT
The DNA here is from genome assembly GCA_009785665.1 of Defluviitaleaceae bacterium. Classification (GTDB taxonomy): domain Bacteria; phylum Bacillota; class Clostridia; order Lachnospirales; family WQUN01; genus WQVC01. The sequence continues at coordinate 55 of WQVV01000280.1, read as the reverse complement.
AACAAATTTATTGGGGCAAATGATGATTTTAGCATTGTTTAGATACGTCAAACAG
>WQVV01000279.1 GCA_009785665.1 Defluviitaleaceae bacterium | reverse complement strand
GTCGCCCGCTTATGGCTCATTCAAGAAAAAACCGCAAGCTTGTGTGTGTTTCTCACATGCTTGCGATTATAGTTTGAGCAAATTCAATTTTAAAATACTGGGCTACCATTGGAACGGAAACAAAAAATTTACATTGATACTTTTCCGCTAAACCAGTGACATATCCGCTCTATGAAAATAGTGCAAATTTGCAGGGTTATTGTGGAGCGGATATGTCACTGGTTTATAGGGAAAAGTATTACTTAAAAACTTGCTCGCATATAGATGAAGGGAAAATTTCAAAAGCGGTTTTGCCAGAAGAGAACCCAGCAGAATCAGCGGCGTTACGCAAACGCGAAACGATTGCATCTACTACCAAAACCTCGCCGCCATAATGCGTGATGTCCAGAAGCCCAATGCCGCTTTCCAAAGCATCTTGCACACCATGATAACGAAGGTCGCCTGTGATATAAGCGTCGCATTTTTGCCCAATAGCGGCATTTACATAACGCTCGCCAGAACCATCACCGCCGCATATACCAATTTTTTTGACAATTTTGCCCGCATCTCCCGAATAACGGATAACGTCCAAATTTAATACAGTTTTAACGTGTTCTGCTAATTGCGTTAAGGTGAGTTCATTCGGCAATTCGCCAACCCGTCCGATTCCGCAAACACTATGCGGTTTTATCAATGTAACAGGAAACTTGGAGGTATCAATGTGATTCTGTATCTCGTCTTCTGGAAAGCGCGGAATAACGAATGTTGTTTCGGGGATTAGTGGCGTTAGGTCTTGTAATCCAATTTTTTCTGCAAGACAATCATTAACCCCACCGATTGCCTTATCCAAATTAGTATGCGCACAGAAGCAACCTATCCCATTTTTGAGCAACGCGATAATTTTTCGCCCTACAGAATCGGCAGTTGTCACGCGTTTGATAGGATTGTACACCAGCGGGTGATGACAAATAATAAAATCATACCCGCCTGAAATTGCTTCCTGTATAACGCCCTCGGTTGCGTCCAGCGCGACCAAGGCTTTGCGAACTGGTTGCGTTTCGTCGCCGATTAGCAACCCAACATTATCCCATTCCTCGGCTAAGTGTGTAGGTGCCCATTCCTCGAATTGCTTAACTATCCACTCTGCTGTAACCATTCATTCCCTCTTCCAACCATTTCAATCGTTTTTTTGCAAGCGCGTGTGCCGTTTCATCATTAATGGAGTCTATGTACCCCGTAATTTTTTTGTGCATTTCTTGATAATACGGTTGCGCATTGGCGATTTTGCCTAGAAAATACTCTGCGTCTGTCCATGGTGCGATTTCGTTTTCTGTGCTTGATAAAAAACGCGCTACCATAATTACATAAAACCTCGAGCGTTCCCATGCCAGTTTTTCTTCGATTATGTTGTACTTGTTCGCGTGCAAAAATCTGCGAAGTTCTTCCAAGTCGTGCTGGGGTTGCAGGATTAGCTTTGCATTTTTAGCTTTGTTCGGCTCTGCTGATAAAATTTCCAGAATGCGCATTCCGCCCATTCCTGCTATTACGATGCAGTCTGCTTCGCCTTCTTGAAGTGGGGCTAAACCATCACCTAAACGTGTTTCTATGCGGTTTTGTAATCCTGCTGTTTGTATATTAAAGTCTGCCATTTTTAGTGGGCCAATACCAATATCACAGGCGATTGCCCTTTCGCACAACCCTGCGTTAATTGCTTCAATGGGCAAATACGCATGGTCTGTGCCAATATCGGCTAGAGTTTCGCATTTATCAATACAATTCAGAATTGCAGTAAGCCGCATCAATCCAGATAATCCTTCAATTTTTTGCTACGGCTGGGGTGACGAAGCTTACGCAAAGCTTTCGCCTCAATTTGGCGAATACGCTCGCGTGTTACGTTAAATTCCTTGCCTACTTCTTCCAACGTGCGAGCGCGTCCATCATCAAGCCCGAAGCGTAGGCGTAATACCTTTTCTTCGCGGTCGGTTAGGGTGTCCAGCACGTCTATTAGTTGTTCTTTTAGCAAGGTAAATGCCGCGGCTTCTGCGGGCGCGGGAATATCATCATCTGGGATAAAATCGCCAAGATGACTGTCTTCTTCCTCGCCGATTGGTGTTTCCAACGAAACTGGTTCTTGGCCAATTTTTAAAATCTCGCGCACTTTTTCCACGGGCATTTGCATTTCTTTTGCTAATTCATCTGGGGAGGGGTCGCGTCCTAGTTCCTGCAAAAGCTGCCGCGACACACGAATCAACTTATTAATAGTTTCCACCATATGCACGGGAATACGAATAGTACGCGCTTGGTCTGCAATAGCGCGGGTAATTGCCTGCCTAATCCACCAAGTCGCGTAGGTGCTAAATTTATAACCCTTCTTATAGTCGAACTTTTCGACAGCCTTAATAAGCCCAAGATTACCCTCTTGAATCAAGTCAAGAAAAAGCATTCCGCGCCCAACATAACGCTTTGCAATAGAAACAACAAGCCGCAAATTAGCTTCTGCAAGACGTTGCTTTGCTAACTCGTCGCCTTCTTCCATGCGTTTTGCAAGCTGAACTTCCTCGTCACCTGTAAGAAGCGGCACTTTGCCGATTTCCTTCAAATACATACGAACGTGGTCGTCGATATTGATTGCGCCTTCTACAGCAGAAAGGTCGAGTTCTTTTTCTTTCTCATCGGCAACGCCAAGGCCCGAAGACCTTTCAATACCCTTAGCTTCCAACCATTCGTAAATTTTCTCGTACTGGTCGGGGTCAAGGTCTATGTCGCCTAGAAACTCCATGATTTCTCTGTCTTCTAAAACGCTTTTGTTCTTCTTGCCAAGGGCAACCAATTCTTCCAGTCTGCTCATTAGCGAAGGGTCTTCAAAAAACTTCAACAAAATCATTCCTCTCGTGGAACATTATCTATTTTAACCATCATGCATTGATATATTCAACAAATTCACGCTTTTTATCTGAAAATGTAGCGATTTTACGGCATTTAGGTCGCTTTTTTCAATTTCCATGCGCGAGTTTAGCCATGATAGTTTAATTTTCTTCACCATATCGGTTAAAGCCTTGGTTATTGCCGCCTTTGTTGGAAACTCTTTTATGTTGGTAAAAATTTCGGCTATTAGCTGTTGTTCTTCGCTTGTTTCAAATAAGTCGATTAAGTCGGCTGGGGAAGTTTTGGCGTTTTCAAACGATATTGACAATAACTTTCCAAAGATACCACCGCCCATTTCTTCTGGGGAAAGATGTTCGCTTTTTTGTAATGCGGAAGCGGCTTCTGGATAAGTTAGCACCAATTGCAATAGCCCTTTTTTTGCGTTTATTAAGCCACTGTCCTCTCCGCGTTTGCGAGTGGTGTACATGCGTGGCGCGAGAGTGTATTCGCCAGTTTCGCCCGTGATTTTCGCAATCTCATTCCGAATTGCTGAGGGTGAAATATCTGACGCTTTTGCAATTTCATTTACATAAGCATCTCTTTCAATTTCGCTAGGCAAGGACGCTAGAATTTTCGCGGATTCTTGCGTGAAATTAACGCGCCCTTCTGTAGTTTCTAAATTGTGTTGCTTGCGAACCAACCCCACTTGAAACGCGATATGGCTTTTTGCATAATCTAGCAGTTTCGCAAAATTCCG
>WQVV01000278.1 GCA_009785665.1 Defluviitaleaceae bacterium | reverse complement strand
GTTTTTCTCTTGCTGTTCTCTTGCTGTTGAATATCCGAGGGCTTTTTTGTGTACATACTTACAAGTGACACCTATTCCCATTTTATAGCAGTTTCCTAGCATATAAAAAAGCGGCACAGCCGCTTTTCGCCGACGACCTGTATTGGCAAGCTAACACATACATCTCGAAGCCATGAGCAGTTTCCTAGGCAATAAAAAATCCGCCATGCGGTTTACGAAACACACATGACGGATTTTATTGTTATTGCTCTTTTGACCTAAATCTCTTGACCTTAATCTTTAACTACCTCAAAGCCGCGCTGTATCTCTCTATTCTTGATAGAATGCGCTCGGCTTCTTCGCCATGGGCTGGTGTTGGGCGAAAATCGTTTCGGTTGCGTACTGATGATGAGAAAATTGGAATAATGTTTATGTCGTTGTTGGGCTGTAGTGCGCCCCTGTAGAATGTGAAAGTCTGTTGGAAAATAATGCTGTCTTGGTCGCGTGGGTTGGCGTTTCCGCCGAAGGAGAAGTTTGCTAGGGAGTATACTATATACCGTCCGCGATATTCTTCTATGCTTTGAATTACGTGTGGGTGCGCGCCTAGTACTAAATCCGCACCTTGCGCTATGGTGAATCGCCCTATGTTAATTTGATATTGTTCTGGGATATTTTCGCGCTCAACGCCCCAATGATAGTACGCAATAATCAACTGCGCGCCATTGTTGCGAAGGTATTGAATCGAATTTCTAATCATGTTCTGGTTGTATCGCGAATCGTTCCAAATTCTGCGTCCGAAAAGCCCCACTTTGATTCCGTTTACCTCTATTATGCGGTTGAACTCATTGCCAAAATATTCGATACCTGCATAAGTAAGCGCGGCGCGTGTGTCATCGTAACCGCGCCTAAAAAAATCCTGCGTGTGGTTGTTTGCGATTGTCACTGCGTCGATATTCCCCGCTGCAAGAATATTAGCAAAATGCGGCGGCCCGCGAAAAATAAATTCCTTCTCCATATGCGGATACAAAATATCAGACAAAACCCCTTCGAGATTTACGATAGAAAGGTCGCTTTCGTAAAAAATATGCGCCACATTTTCGAGGAAAATACTATGGTTGCCACCGCTATCGTCAAATTCGCGCATGAAGGCATGATAACCACCCCAACGACGGTCGCCACCAAGGGTAGCGTCTCCTCCCGCCGATAACAAAATCGTAACGGTGTAAGGGCATGTTTGGGGTTCTTCTGGAATGTATTCTGCGGGTTCGTAAGGTATGTAGATTTCGTCGGTTTCTTCGACTTCATCAATAGGCGGGGTAGGCGAAGGCAGCAAAATAGTTGGCGGCGGCAAGTCATCTGGGATATTCAAAACAGGCGTGTCTTCGTCTTCAACATGCGTATCTTCAATATCTTCTTGATAATACGCAAACACCGCCGCAGGCGGAGGATTACGATGCTCGCCAATATAAAGAATAGACGCAAGCACGCCAAAAATAATAATCGCAACAAAAAACGTTGCAAACATTGCCTTCAAAAATTTTGTCACCGTCAAAACCTCCAATTAGGCGTTGTAAGGAAACTAGATTATTTCCTTACAATCGCTTATCGTTTTAAGTTCAACCGCCAATCCAAGTCGCCTCTGTCCAAGGCTAATAACAACGCTTCCGCTGTAGCAAGATTACTTGCCACAGGAATATTATGCACGTCGCAAAGCCGCAACAACGACCCAATATCTGGTTCGTAATGCTTAGGGTGTGGGTCGCGCATAAAAATCACGAGGTCAATGTCATTAAGTTCAACCTGCGAACACATTTGCTGTTCGCCACCCAAATGCCCCGCAAGATACTTAGATACGGGCAGGTTTGTTGCGTCTTCTACAATTTGCCCCGTTGTTCCCGTGGCATAAATCCTATGCTTGCTTAAAATATGCCTATAAGCCACGCAAAGATTTTCCATTAACTTTTTCTTGTTGTCATGTGCGATTAGCGCGATATTCATAATAACCCACCCTTTTAACTCAATTATCGTCCGAAAAACCCGACTGCTGTTGGTCAAACATAGACTTTGGCGTTCTCGGCAACCCCACATTAAGCACCATGCCCATGGCAATCATATGCACCCAAATCATAGAGCCACCGTAAGAAAGAAACGGAAACGGCATTCCCGTATTTGGCAGAAGGTCAGTAGCAACACCAACATGAAAAAACGTTTCAAAAATAAGCATACCTGCAACGCCCGACGCAATCAACTTGCCCTCAACGTCAACTGCCTTAAACGCAATCATAATGCACCGCGCAATAACAAAAGCAACAACCCCAAGAAGCACCGCCGAACCAACAAAACCAAACTGCGACGCAGTAACAGAAAAAATAAAATCGTTATGCCCCAGAATTACATAGGGATTATTCATAAACCCGCGCCCAGTAAGCCCACCCGTTCCAATAGCATAAAGCGAACCCTGCGTTTGCCGAATAGCATCAGGGTTTGCATATTCTGGACGCAAAAAGCTTTCAATGCGCCGCCACTGCCAGTCATTCAGCAAATGAGTGGCAATAAGCGGCACGTTACGTTGAAGGTCAAACCAAATCACCGCAATAATAGGGGCAAGCACCCCGATACCAACCAAAATAGTGCGATAATAAAGTCCACCAATAAACAGCACGGTCAAGCAAACAGAAAGCACAACCATAGAAGCCGAAAGCGAAGGTTGCAAAATAACCAACCCAACAGGAAGCGCAATCAAAATAAGTACAAGAGCGAGCCAGAGCGGCTTGTTAAATTGTTCCCTGTGAACGTCCAAAAACTTAGCCAAAAAAACCGTCATAAAAATTTTCGCAAATTCCGAAGGCTGCATACTAAGCCGCCCAATAAAAGGCATAGGAATCCAAATCCAACGCGCAACGCCAGTGTGGTCATCTGCACCAATAAAAAGCACTGCCAACAGCAGAAGCACCATAAACCCGTAAATATACAAATAAAACCGCGTGATGTAATGATAATCAATCAGCGAAAACGCAATCATAAGCAGACTACCAGAAATGATGAAAAACCGCTGTCTAGGCCAAAGCCCCGCATCCCTAACCTGAATCCACCCAGGCACAGAATCCGCAAATACAGAGGAATGAATCATTACAACGCCAAAAACGCCCAAGCCAATCACGGCAAGTGCAAGCAAGTAGTCATATGTCCACGGTACACGCTTCCAATGCATTATACTCGTTTCCTCATGTTTTTGATTGGGATATTGGCGTACAACACGGGTACTGTTTCGTTATTTTCGGTAACGGTTTGCGTGACGTTAATATCTAAATCCAAGGCTTCGTCAATTTCCATGTACTTTGCGATTACCTGCAAAATGTCATTTTTCATCATCTCCAGCATTTCTGTGGAGCAGTTTGCCCTATCATGAATTAACACAAGCTTCAACCTATCCTTTGCGACTTCGCCCGAAGTCGGCTTCCGTGACAGTAGTTTATTTAGAAAATCCATCTATATCACTCCTATGCACGGAAGAAGAATTTTTTTATTTTTGCCAAGATACCTTGGTCGATGTCCAAATCCATAAGCGGAACAGTTTCGCCATTTACGCGGCGGCAAATATCCCGAAAAGCCCTGCCCGCAAACGAAGATTCGTCCATAACGCATGGTTCGCCCTTGTTTGTGGCAATTACAATGCTTTC
>WQVV01000277.1 GCA_009785665.1 Defluviitaleaceae bacterium | reverse complement strand
AATCCTTGGCGGTTTGGGGGCGAGTATTGGGATTTTTACGCTCAGATGTACTATTTAAGAGCCAGAAATTTCAACCCGAGGACCGGGCGTTTCTCACAGCCAGACCCGTTGTTCCACGTAATGCATGGCAATCTACAGGGTAGTGTCGCAAACATTCTCCAAGCTGGTAATTTATTTGTTTTCTGCATAAATAATCCTGTTATGTGGGTTGACCCAAGTGGGTTAGTTATACAATTAGCAGGGACAGCGGAACAACGCGAAACAATTTTGTCGTATATGCAAACACTTACAGACCATCGACTGGGCACAGATGCTGATGGAATCGTATATATTTCTTCTCGTGCGACACGAAATATTCAATTTGCTAACGGAAACGCTTTGATAGAAAGAATGATTGCATCAGAGCATGTTACTAGGATTATCATAACCGATGACAGAAATGCATTTTACCATAGGAATCGGTACAACGCTATGATTCCTGGAGTGGGTGCGGGAGGTACAATACACTTCAATCCTAGTGTCGATGCGTGGACGTTCACACTTAATAATTCGGGATACTCTCATCTTACCTCCATTCCAGCAAATATAGTATTGGCTCATGAGTTAATCCATGCCGATAGAGCTATGCGCGGAGTCAATTTGGGTCAAGACCGAGTATCGCACACGATTCGGGTACGAGTAGACAGGATGCGAATTAGCGTATATCGCATTTTTGGGTCTACAACAAGACTCACAAATGTACGTCATCGCATTTCACAAGAAGAGATGGCAACAATAGGACTGAGACTTCATGTACCTGGCGACATCACAGAAAATATGATAAGGGGTGAACATGGCCTTAGGCCAAGGACATCTCATAGGGGTGAATTTCGATGAGACTAAAAATCATTTTGGTTGCATCAATGATACTGTTGCTTGCAACATTGATATTGGCTACAATTTTCATTTGTCAAAGAGACAGTAGAGATGTTCTTGTGAAGGTTGCGATTTTTCATTATCGAGGACAGGGGGTTTTTCATGCTTATTACTTTGTCGTTACAAACGATGGTACTTTTACTAGCTACTATGGTCGTGTCCGAAATCATAATAATGACAAAAGCATAAGGAATCGCAACTTTTTGAGTTCAGTTCAAGAAAAAGAAGTAGTCATTTTAAGCGAAAAAGACTTCCAAAATATTTCAGAATTAGTCCACATAGTAGCTATTGTAGAAAATTGTCCTACGTTTGGGGGTACGTTTATCAGAACTGAGTTCACTGACACCTCATTTTATCACAATGGTATTGTTTATGGCGGTGTTGGTGTGAATGCGCGTTCGGGATACTTTCAAGAACTAATTAGCGAGCTGGTGTTGCTATCGCCGTTATCAATTGATTGGAAGCATTGGCAGGAGAGAGAGCGTGAGCGTCAAACAGTCTGGACGGAAAAAAGCTATTTTTTAGACTTAGGAGAAGGTCGTATACAATGCGCAGGAATAGAATCGCTCCAAGGCAAAAGGGAAGCAAAATTTGACGGTAAAATATTGGGCATGGTATGAAAAACATATTGCAGGTACTCGAAGGGTCGTAGATTGTTTTCTTTAGCGGTTTCGATGATGGAGTAAATAATAGCAGAAGCGTGCGCACCAGCCGGGGTAAAGCAGAAAAGGAAGTTTTTACGCCCCATAACAAAGGGCTTAATGCTTCTTTCTGCACGATTGTTCGAGAGTTCGAGCTTACCATCATTGAAAACATTCATCAGATATTCGCGCTGATTTACTGCATACGTGAAAGCCTCGCCAATTGGAGACTTTGGCAAAGCAGGAGTTTTTTCAATCCATGTAAAGAACGCCTGTGCAACAGGTACGGAGTTTTCAAGCCGCGCAGCGTGACGTTCATCGGGCGTTAAGTTTTGCTCGTCATATTTCCGTTCAAGCTCGAAAAGTTTATTGCAATAGGCTTCGCCTATTTTCGCCAAGGAATCGGGACGCGCATTTTTGGGCATGGCTTTTAGAGCGTCCTCAAAATAACGCCTCATATGCGCCCAGCAACCGACAGTTTGCACGTCGGAAATGCTACGATAACCGACGTAACCATCCGTGTGAAGCCAGCCTGAAAACCCTTCGAGAAATTTCCTTGGGTGGTCAGCCTCACGGGTCTCGGTATACTCGTACAGGGCTATGGGTCTGGAAGCATCACGGCTGGTGCGATACAGCCACATATATGACTTTTGATTGGCTTCCCTGCCCGATTCTTTGAGAACTTGTGCAGTTGTTTCGTCGCCGTGGAGAACGCCGCTCTGCAAGAGAACAGACTTCAAAAGCACATAAAGCGGCAACAACCAATCCATTGCGGCGCGAATCACCCAATTTGCCATCGTTTGCCGCGAAAGTGCCACACCTTGGCGTTTCCATTCCTGTTCTTGGCGGTATAGCGGAAGGTACATCACATATTTTTGTGCCATGATATGCGCCACCGCCGAGGGGCTTGCCAAGCTGTTTTTTATAATAGGTGCAGGCATCGGGGCTTTTATGATTGTTGCATCGCCAACTTCGGTTGCTTTTTTCTCGCAATTACGGCAACTGTACACGGCTTGACGATGCTCTTCGACTACAACTTTGGCGGGAATGATTTTAAGCTGATTGCGTGTGTTGTGCGCCATAACGTGAAGCGTATTGCCGCATTTCGGGCAATCGCGTTCATCTTCGGGTAATTCGTGTTCGATTACTTCAATGGGAAGCTGTGATAAATCTTCGGCTCTTTTGCCTTTTTGTTTTTTGCGTTTGTATGTGATTTCTTCGATTTCCGGCTCGGGTGCGGTTTCGTTTACGAGTGCTTCTGCTTCATTGAAACCGTCGAGGGTTAATTGCAATGGGTCTTGTGTTTTCTCGCTACTTGCGCCAAAACGTCGAGCTTGCGCTAGGCGCAACTTGTTTTCGTAGTACGCTATGAGGGCTTTAAGCTCGGCGTTTTGGCTTTTAAGTTCAGCATTTTCGGTAGCCAGTTTATTATATTTTTCTTCCTGATTTGTAGGATGTTCAAGTGTCGTTTTCATGCTTGAATTATATCATGGAATCCGCTAAATTACTAGCATTTTCGATGTTTTTCTAAACAATTTTCCGCCCGAAAACGTCTTTTCTCTTCAACTTTAGCTCAACTTTTGTTCCGCCCAAAAACATGGCCAATTCCTCGCTGCTTAATGTCATTACAGTTTCTTCGCCCGACGCATTTTGGGAGGCTTCGCCTCCTGCTCGGGCTGGCAACCCGGGCCAGCGAAAATGTCCCTTTTCCAGCCGTTTGAAATACAACGCGAATCCATCGCCGTCCCATTGCAGGATTTTGATTCTGTCTCGGTTTCGATTGCAGAACACAAAGAGCGCGTCGTCGAATGGGTTTAACTTGAAACTTCCTTCTACGATTGCCGACAAGCCGTCTATGCTTTTTCGCATATCCGTTTTCCCGCAAGCGAGGTATACTCGCTTGCCCTCCGGCATTAGCATGATAACCTTTTGAGGATTTCGGCTATATTTTCGGGTGGATAGTCTTCTGTTGCCGATATTTTGATTGAACCAATTTCTATTCGCAATCCACTTTGCGACGTTGGCGTTGTTTTTTCTCGCGGCGGTTCAAGTAGCTTTACTTCCGCAAACCCTTGTATGCTTAATTCTGTTGTTGGTTGCGTCGGCTCTTGTTT
>WQVV01000276.1 GCA_009785665.1 Defluviitaleaceae bacterium | reverse complement strand
TTTTGAATGGTAATACGCCATCTCGTACAGCTCATTACGCACCAAAGACATTTCCGAAAGTATGTTGGATAACATTTCATCATCGGGTTCGTATTGCATTTCTGATAGAAAACCACGAATAGCTGTGCGTCTCTCGCCTTCGCCAAGAATTTGCCCCACGTCATAGCCCTTTTTTCTTCGGAGCATTCTAAAAAACACCGAATGAAATGTTCCAAATATCACGGTGGATTTTGTTTTGCCTTCGGCACATACGGCTTTGTATCGGCGTTCCATTTCTTGCGCCGCTGCTTTTGAATAGGTGATTACCATTATCCCAGACACATTCTCGCCTAGCAATGCGGCGCGGGCGGTTATTACCGCTGTCTTTCCGCTTCCAGGCCCTGCAAGCACCATCATTGCTCCTGTTTTATGTTGCGCCGCCATGTTTTGGTTTTCGTTTAAATTAATCATGTTTCAATTATACATGAAATGCGTTATAATTCCATCAATTCATCGGACATTTTCCTAGGAGGTTTTGAAAATGGTTTATGTAAGTGTAATTTTACTAGCGTTGTCAGTGACTTTGATTGTTGCGGTTTTGATGAACGGGCGTAGTCATAGACGGAAGCAAGAAGAAATGAATCGGCGTTTTCTTGAAGAAGAAGAAGCCGCAAATGCTGTGCGCAAAAAAGATATAGATGCAGATTTGTATTACACTGCAAACCTTTCCGCGTTGCCACAACTTCCCAACCCCGACCCTCATCAAGTAGAGCGTTGCGCAAACCGCACAATGATTCGTTTTGCCGAGCCTATTTCAAACTTGGAACTAAAGAAACAATACGGCCTAGCGCAAATGGACGTAATAGCCCAGTACGAAGAAAATTTTACAGAATATCTAAAATCCTTAACAAAGTGGGCAATGGACATTGCAGAAAACCAACAAGAAGACGCATTAAAAATAGTGGAAGAAGTAGTAACTCTAGGCGGAGAATTTAGAGACACATACAGGCTTGCCGCTGATATTTACGTTGCAAAAAACGACCACGACGGCTTGAACACACTACTAATCAATGCAACAGAAAACCACTTCAAAGACCCAGCAATTCGCCGCCAAGTGCTGGATTACATCAGCTTAAAGAAAGAAGAGATTTCAGCATGAGGCCAGAAATCAACGCGAAAGGAATGTTTTTAGCATGGGGTCAGAGAACGACGTGAAAGGAATGTTTTTAGCATGAGCACAGCAGATAAAATTTTTTTACAAAACTGCAAAGATATTTTGGAAAACGGCGTGTCTGATGAAGGGCAGGCCGTTCGCCCTAGATGGACGGACGGCACACCCGCACATACCTTACGAGTATTCGGAATGGTAAATAGCTACGACCTTTCAGAAGAATTTCCCGCGCTTACGTTAAGGCGGCTGTCATTCAAAAATTGCATAGATGAAATTTTGTGGATATGGCAAAAAAAATCCAACAAAGTAGACGAATTAAAATCAAAAATATGGGACGCATGGGCAGACGAAAACGGCACAATAGGAAAAGCATACGGCTACCAACTAGGGCAGAAACATCAATACCCCGAAGGCGAGTTCGACCAAGTAGACCGCGTTTTGTATGACCTACAACATAATCAAAGTTCCCGTCGAATAATCACAAGTATGTACAACCATCAAGACCTACACGCTATGAGCCTTTATCCCTGCGCATACAGCATGACTTTTAACGTAACCGAAGGCAAGCTAAACGCGATTTTAAATCAGCGTTCGCAGGATTTTCTAACCGCGAACAACTGGAATGTATGTCAATACGCAATACTGGTGCATATGTTCGCAGTGACAAGTGGTTTACGCGCTGGAACGCTTCTGCATGTAATCGCAGACGCGCATATTTACGACAGGCATATCCCTGCCGTTAAAGACCTAATCACCCGCGAACCACGAAACGCGCCAACCCTTCGCATTAATAAAGATGTAAAAAATTTCTACGATTTCACCCCCGACGATTTCACCCTAGAAGATTACAAGCCCCATAAATTCACTCATGAAATTGAGGTGGCCGTATGAATTTATCGGTTGCGGTGTCGGCAAATTGGGGCATTGGTTATAAGAACGAACTACTATTTCGCATTCACGAGGATTTACAAAGATTCAAGGAACTTACAACGGGCAAAGTCGTGGTGATGGGGCATAACACGTTCAAGTCACTGCCCGCAAACCGCAGACCACTTCCCAACCGTGTAAACATTGTGCTTTCGCGAAACGCGTCTTTAAAAATCCCAGACGTATTAACATGCGATTCAATTCCCGCGCTGGAAATAGCCCTGCAAAACTACAACCCAGCCGACATCTTCGTAATAGGTGGCGAAAAAATTTACACCCAACTACTAAACCACTGCAAACGCGCTTACATCACCAAAGTAGAATCCGCCCCTCCAGCCGATGCATTCATGCCAAACCTAGACACTCTTCCCAACTGGCAATTGGAATGGGAATCCCCAACAATGGAAAGCGACGGTTTCGCATATAAATACTGCATATATACGAAAGTGTGAAAACATAGGATATGCGCTGTAAAGGATGTAAATAACGTATTTGGATTGCAATTACATTCACCCATGATAAAATCATTGTACTATATGAGAAAGAGGTCATTCGCATGAAAAAGATAAAATTATATTTGGATACATCCATCATAAGCCATCTGTTTGCCGACGATACGCCCGATAAAATGGCTGACACAATTCGCCTATGGCGCGAACTTGCTAACGGCAAGTATGAAATCTTCATTTCTGATATGGTTACAAATGAAGTCCAACAATGTACAGAACCTAAGCGTAGCCAAATGATTGAAAAAATACGGCAAATTGAGCTTAACCTTTTACATGAAACCAGCGAAGTAAAAGAATTAGCGGCTGAATACATTAAAGGCGGTGTGTTAAAGGAAAAAAGTTATGACGATTGCCTGCACATTGCATACGCCGTTATCCATCATTGCGATGCAATAGTTTCTTGGAATTTTAAGCACTTAGTAAACTTTAGAACCATTGATAAAGTAAAAATTGTAAATGCAATTAACCGTTATAAAGAAATCACCATCATATCTCCAACAATGCTTGCAGAGGAGGAAGATTAATGCAAACCAGCAAAGTAATGGATGAACTTAGAAAAATCCGTGATGAAAATTCGCTTAGACATCTTTCACAAACGCCAATGGAATTTTCAAAGGAAATGAAAGATTCGGTTAGTTGGTTTGTCGAAGCACTTGGAAAACCAATTAAAATTGTTGGTAATGCCAACATTTGAATTGTTGTTGCCAATTGATACAAGGGCGCACTTATGTACCATGGTGTGGTACATGCGAAAAATTCATATTTTAAACGGAGGCGATGAAAGTGATATGGAATAATGTTTTGCTGACTTCGGCAGGCTTCTTTGATGGAGAAGGTAGACCTCTTGATGCGATTATAAACTGTTTTGATGATATGCTCACCAAACCATTAAGTGAAACAAAAGTATTGTTTATTCCCACAGCAGCACTTACTCCCGATTATTATATGGATATGACGGATTATGTTCAAGGTTGTAAGAGTCATTTGTTACGCGTAGGTATATTAGAGGACAACATTACATCCCACGATATTGATGGCACACTGACTGAAAGTGATGCACTACTGTTTGACGTGATTTTCTTTACGGGTGGG
>WQVV01000275.1 GCA_009785665.1 Defluviitaleaceae bacterium | reverse complement strand
TTCATGTTTCTGTGCGCGTTAAGCGCGAAGATGTTTGTTCTAACTACCATGTTTGACATTTTTATACCTCCTGTATTTAGGGATGTCTCCCTCATTGTGATAGTCCTATCCATGGACTTTGGTCTCGTTGAGACCGAGAAATGTACAAAGTTTTATACGCTTCTCGCTTTCAACGAGGTTTGATAAATTATTTTTTTGTGGCTATAATGTGAGCGAAAGAGAAAACAGAGGAGTTGGCACAATGCGTAAAGTTGAAGATTGTAAAGTTTTAAGCTTTAATGAAATCACCAGCAAGTACAAACACGATTATTGCGTTGTGGAAGTGATAAGCATTAACCGCGAAACGGGAGTTGATTTAGGTAAAGTTCTCTGGCTATGCGATAACCTTGAAGATGCGTTAGATTTAAGTTTTTCGATTGAAGATGTTGAATCAATGGTGCTTCCTGGTTTGGCGTGCTATAGCGTATTGGGGGGGTGTTTTGTGTGAAACATGTTGAGATGAGAGAAAATGGAGCGGCTTATGAACACATTTTTGTTGCACCACTTAGCGGTAAAGTTATGAGAAAGTTTCCATTTTTGCTTGACCCTGGCGCAACACGAACAACGATAAACAAATCGTTATTAACAAAGCTCGGTTATACAGATGATTGGATTTCGCTAAGCAAAATTGTTCTTTCTGATGATGAAAAACCTCTTTTGGCTGACGGAAGCAAACTTGATGCCTATGGTATTCCTGCTATGCGACTGACTATTGATAACCACGAAATTTTGCACAACGGATATTTCTTAACCTCTGACAACGCCCCCAAGCTTTCATTCCTGCTTGGTGTGGATATTCTGTCCTATTTCGATTTTAGTTTCAGATACAGCGAATGGCGGGTATACTACGAGTTTAGAAAGGACAAGATTATTGTTCCGCCCATACAAGGCAAAAACTTTGCATATGAAGCGAAGTAACTAAAGCTGGTCAACCGTCATACATCGTGGCGGTTTTTTTTAGGCATAGGAAACTGTTCATGGTTTTGAGGCGTATGCGTGGCTTTGCAATACATGTAATCGGTGAAATGCGGCTGTACCGCTTTTTTTGTTGTTTAGGAAAACTGCTACGCCTGTACGGTTGCTACGCGCCGTCCATGAAATTGCTGACGCTTTGCTTTGCGTGCGTTAAAAATTTTATGGCGTTCGGCGTTTTCTGTTTGGAGTTGCTCTAGTAGCTGTTGGGATTCTTCGTCGCCCTCTTGTGCCATTTTTGCAACGCGGTTTTCGTAGACTTTGCCGCGTGTTACTTTTATGTCGTTTGGTGCGTCCACTCCAAAAGCAGTTACCATTTTGCCGTCGTTGCGGTCGTACATTACGCGAATGTTTTCGCCTATCATGAAGTACTCGCCTTTTTTAAGTGTTAGATGCAACATTGGTAGCACCTCCTTCAAGTAGTTCGCCGCGCAAAACTGATAATTCTCGCGGTGCTTCAACTGCAAGTTCTAAAGTGTCCTTGCCCGCCTTGTAGGTAAAATGCACTTTTATGTTGTCACCAATCATGATGTAGTCGCCTTCTTTTACTTTTAGAGATAACATGTGAATCTCTCCCGTCCTTTGGTCGTGGGTTTACCCCGCTTTTGAACACCGTTTCTATACGGTGTTTTTTTATTTATCAAAACCTATAGGTTTTGATAATAATTCCATCTAGGACAAAAACTTTTTTCCCTTCACAGGATATATCGGAGGTTAGCAGAAATTTCATTAGCACTATTTTCAAAAATTGCGAAAAAATTCTTTAAGTAGAAATATATGCATCTTTTGGTGTGTTTTTCCTTGGGTGTTTTTTTGCAATATTTCGCAGATTTATTGAAAAAACTCACAGCTTCGTATTCACTAAAAGAAAACCCCGCCTAGGGCAATTAGGCGGGGTTTTTGCGTCCATTTTTTTGATTATCAAAAAGTATACATTTTGATAAAACTGTTTACTCTCGGCTTAAACTCTGCAATCTTCGGTAAAATGTGGCTTGTGATAACCCGCTGATGTCTAATGCATCTTGAAGGGTTAATTTTTTTTGTTCCCATTTTTCCACAATTTCGTAGAAGTCACTTTGAGATTCTTTTTTGGGGCGACCAAATTGCACTCCCTTTTCTTTTGCGGCGGCTATGCCCTCCTCTTGTCGCTGGCGTAGGAACACTCGCTCTTGCTCTGCTACATAACTTAAAATTTGTAACACTAAATCGGAGACAAACGCGCCTGTTAAATCGCGTTCTTTTTCGCGGGTGTCCAGCAGGGGCATGTCCAGCACCACTATGAAGGCTTTTTTCTTCTTGGTTATAAACTGCCATTGTTCAAGGATTTCGCCGTAATCCCTGCCTAGGCGGTCTATGCTTTTAATTACTAGCGTGTCACCGCGTTTTAGTTTTTTCATTAGACTTTTGTAAATTGGTCGGTTGAAATTTTTGCCCGACATTTTTTCTGAAAAAATTGCGTCCGTTGCTACCCCAAATGTTCTCATTGCGGTTACTTGCCGTTCTTCGTTCTGTTCGTTGGTGCTTACTCGCACATATCCGTACTGTGCATTCATGTGCATCATTCCCTTCGTTTAGCATGTCACCACTTGTCACCCCCATGCATATATTGCCACATGCCTGATTTTGGGAGATGAGAAGGCTATGCGTCAATACAGAATCCACGGGCAAAAGCGGCTCGAAGGAGAACTTTTTATTGGCGGCGCGAAGAATGCCGTTTTGCCAATATTGGCGGCTGTTTGCCTAAACGAAAGCGAAACAGTGATTCACAACTGCCCGCGAATTTCCGATACATTTGTCTCAAACGAGATTTTAAAGGGAATAGGATGCGGGATAGAGTTTGCGGGAAATACGTTAAAAATTAGCTCGAATGGCGAGCTTAAACACGATATTCCCGCCGAATGCGTGAAGGAAATGCGGTCTTCGATTTTGTTTATGGGGGCAATGCTTGCGCGTATGGGACGGGTGAATATTTCGTTACCAGGGGGATGCAATCTGGGTGAACGTGCAATAGATTTGCACATCGAAGGCCTAGAGGCAATGGGCGCGAAAATCACCCAAGAAAACGACATGCTAGTATGCGAAGCCCCAACAGGACTAAAAGGCGCGCAAATAAAACTAGACTTCGCAAGCGTGGGCGCGACCGAAAATCTAATGATTGCCGCCACAAAAGCAAAAGGCGAAACAATCATAAAAAACGCCGCCCGCGAACCCGAAATCACAGACCTAGCAGAGTTTCTGAAAAAACTAGGCGCAGACATAAAAGGCGCAGGAACAAGCACAATAGTAATCAACGGTACAAAACAACTATGTAAAAACGTAACCCACGAAATAATACCAGACAGAATTGTAGCCGGAACGTACCTAGTAGCCGCCGCAATGACCGAAGGCGAAATAAAGCTGTCCAACATTCGCCCACTAGACCTAACGCCCTTCACAACAAAACTTTCCGACATGGGCTGCATAATCCGCGCAAACCATAACGAAGTAATCCTACGCGCACCAAAACGCCTGCGAGCCCTTCCTCGCCTAGTGACAAAAGTTCACCCAGGCTTCCCAACAGACATGCAGGCGCAATTCGTAGCCGCCCTAACAATAGCCGACAGCCGTAGCGAAATTACCGAGACAATCTTTGAAGGCCGCTACAGCCACGCCGCCGAACTACGAAAAATGGG
>WQVV01000274.1 GCA_009785665.1 Defluviitaleaceae bacterium | reverse complement strand
GCCTTTAGTTGGATTTCTTCTGCACGCGATTCTATTAATGCTGTTAGTTTCGTTTTTACTTGGTTGGCGGCTCGTCCCGTTTCGGCGCGTAAAGATGCTTCCATTTTGGGGACTTCTTTTAGGATTTCTGTTAGCGCGCCCTGTTTTCCTATTAAGGCGGCTTTTACGTCTTGTAGTTCGGCTACCGTTTTTGCTTCTGCTATTTTGTTTTCGCCGTCTTGCAGAATTGCATTTAGTCTATCGTTCATGTAACTGCCTCATTTCGTTTTTTTCTATCCGCTTTACCATTCTAAACCTTTTATTCAAAATCATCAACTGAAACAACTATACTTCTTAATTCGCGCTGTATATAATTAAGAAAAGTTATCCAAAATAGGATGGACACAAATCAATTAGGAGGCGATGTTTTGAGCTTAAAAAAATTTTTAGTGGTAGCAATGGTTATTGCAATGGTTTGGAGTGCGTCGGTTGCTATTTTGGCGCAGGGAGTAAATGTTTCTATCGAAGGTTTGAAGGTAAACTTTGAAGGACAGCCCCCTGCAATTGTAGATGGTAGAACCTTAGTGCCTGTGCGTGGCGTGTTCGAGGTGTTGGGGTTTGACATTGAATGGGACGCGGAAACGCAAACCGTTACCATGATGGCATGTGAGAATTACGTTGTAATCATCACGGTGGGAAGCGATACTTTTACCACAAACGGCGAAGAGTTTACGCTGGACGTTCCTGCGCAAATTATTGGTGGGCGAACAATGTTGCCTATTCGTGCGGTGCTGGAAAGTATTGGGCTTTATGTTGGCTGGGACGAACAGACTTCAACTGTGTTAATCAGTTCGTTGCCGATTAGTCACGACGAAATTCCTCAAGCCGAAGGTCTTGACCGCGCCGCATTGGAAGGCTTAATTTCAACCTTCATGAACGGAATCATTGCGTGGGATTTTGACACCGCGTATTCAATGATGTCGGAGCAAATGCACGATATTGACTTACAAACTCGGCTTCTTGTATCAACAGGCAGTATGTTGGAGTTTTCCATAACAGATGGTATGTCTGCGCCTGATATGTCTATGTTTGAAGTTGAGGCAACGCACACTATGGGCGAGGCAACCTACGCCGTTGTTATGGATAGTTATGGTACTATTATCGGGCTGTGGGTGCAGGATTTCGCATTCGTGCCGTTGCCTGTTGATGAAGACGCGGCTTTTACAGCGGAAGAAATCGTGATTGGGGAAGGAACTGACTGGCCGCTTGATGGCATTATCACAATGCCTAGTGATGCAAGCGCGGAAAGCCCTGTTCCTGCCGCAATTCTGGTGCATGGTTCGGGCGCGCATAACATGGATTCGTCGTTGTTTGATAATCGTCCGTTTTGGGACATTGCCGAGTATCTTTCTTCTAACGGAATCGCGGTGCTTCGCTACAACAAGCGCACTTTGGCGCATGGCGAAAGATTCATGCAAACCCTAGGTTACAACGCGACTATATGGGAAGAAACAATATACGACGCAATTCTAGCCGCTGAAATGCTACGCGCAGACGAACGCATAGGCGATATATATGTAATAGGTCTAAGCCTAGGCGGAATGCTTGCCCCGCAAATTGCAGAAGAGGCTTCATTAGCTGGCGTAGTCATGCTTGCCGCCTCGCCGCGTAGTTTATACGAAATTCAATACGACCAAAACGTGCAAGCAATAAACGACATGCTAGAAGCAGGTCTTCTATCGTATGAAACCGCAAGCGAACTAATGGAAATGGTTTCCGAACTAATAGAAGAAGCCCGCAACATGTCCAACAAACCCAACGAAGAACTAGCCAACGCTTTAATATTTGGCATTCCCGCAGTCTACCAATTATCAATCGTAAACGCGCTTCCGCTGCCGATAATCCATAACAGCACACGCCCAACGCTAATCCTGCAAGGTGGCAGGGATTTCCAAGTATTCACCGACATAGACTTCCGAATATTCCAAGAGCAAACCCAAAACCTACCCCACGTAAAAACAATCCTATACAGCAACCTAAACCATCTATTCATGGAATCCCAAACCTCCTACAACGACCTACGAGAATACATTCCAGCAGGCAACGTAGACCGCCAAGTACTAAGAGACATTGTAGCGTGGATAGAAGGTTTAGTGGTAGAATAGAACAATAAAACTAAATTTTCGTGCCGATAGACACGGAGACTCCACAAGGCGCACTACACTGGTTCTGCTGGTGCAGTGCGCCCCTTATGATTAAAGTGTATTGCAATCATGCGACATATGCAGTACAATGATGTGCGTTTGCTATACGCAAAGAAAGGGGTACGTACATGTCCAAAGCGATAACCATAAGGGTGGACGAAATCACAAAAAGACGAGCAGAAGAGACCTTGGACGAAATAGGTCTAAATATGACTACCTATATCATTTCCAGCCTTAAAGCATTAATAAGGGAGCAGAAAATTCCCTTTGAACTGACCACAAAGCAACAAGCCAATGCGAATTATATTGCCAAGCTGGATGAATCCATTGCGCAAGCAGAGCGCGGTGATGTGGTGGTGTATACCAAAGCGCAGATGCGGGCTATGGAAAAAGCAAAATGAACCGATATTTTACAACACGAGCTGACAAAGAATATAAAGACTGGCAGAAAAATAATATTAGCGTGTTCGTTAAAATTAATGACTTGGTAGACAGCATTGAAGAACATGGTATGTTGAATGGCATCGGCAAGCCAGAACAGTTGCGACATTACGACACGCCAACTTTTTCAAGGACAATAACAAAAGGCGATAGACTCGTTTACAGACCACATGGCGAAGGCGATTTGCTTATCATCTCGTGCAAAGGTCACTATGACGATAAATAGAATGCCATAAAAAGATGCTATCTTTGTTGCGATTAGAGAGATAGCCTTTTTTCTGATACTTTTTACTACGGAGGTGGGTTTAGTGAAAAAAATATTTGTGGGGCTTTTCATAACAGTAGGAATGATTGTATTTACAGCGGGGATAATTGCATTTGCTGTTTTGCTGGTGCATAGTGTGGAAAGACATGATGATGTGCGTATTTATATTGATGCGTCAGATAGATTTACGTATGAGGAAATTATGTCTGCTATGGAAGTGGTGCAGGAAACTTTTGATGAATGGTTTTACAGTCGAGATAGACTAACTGAGTTGCGGTATACTGGACGAGGAGACGGCGACAATACCATAAGTATATCGTCCATTTATTTTCAACGCAATCGTCATTACTGGGGATATAGAGGTCATGGCTGGACATTGGTTAGGGAAAACCCCTCCGCGCCTTGGGTTGTACGTCATGGGCCGCGCCCTGGCGCAATGGGTCACTAGTGCCTTATCCGCCATAAAACCATTGTGCCTTTGCGGTCTTTTTGTCACAATCCTGCGTCGGCTGCTTCTTGCGTGCCGCTGGCACGCCGCGTCACTGCCTCCTTGTCTTGCGGCAAAAATCCTCGCAAATTCACCACGGTTTTATGGCGGATAAGGCACTAGGATATGTCGAAAAGTATTAGAAAAAGACAAAGAACCAATCATATTAAGATTTTGTCATCTTCATGTATACTGAGTGCAAGTTAAGAGGAACAACCGTTGTAACAATTACATTAACCAGCTCTAGCGACAAACAGTAGCCCTGTCCCTGCGGAAATTCTGGCTCTGGTGCTAAGCGTTGCAGTGGT
>WQVV01000273.1 GCA_009785665.1 Defluviitaleaceae bacterium | reverse complement strand
CGGTTTTGATAGAAAACCATCAAAGCCATTTTTTAGGAACTGCTCGGCTTCGCCTACTAGCGCGAAGGCGGTTAGGGCTACTATAGGAGCAGTGTAGCCGTGGTCACGTATGATGGCTACGGCTTCTGTGCCGTTCATTTCGGGCATCATTTGATCCATGAAAATTATATCGTAAACTTCGCCATCCTGCACTCTTTGTATCGCGTCTAAGGCGTTTGTGCAAGTTTCTAGCTGGAGTTCGTACAATCCCATTAACCCGCGTGCTACATATAGGTTTGCTTCTACGTCGTCAACTACCAGCACTCGTCCGTAGGGCATTGGTTCTGGACGGAAAGACATACGTTTTACTATTGCGTGTGTGTCGGTGTTGAAGTTCTTTATATTTTCGGCAGTTTCCGCGCCGATTGTTTCGCTTGTTGGAACTTCTTGGGGAATTACCACGGTTACAGTTGTGCCTTTTTCTAGCTGGCTGTCTACTGCTATTGTGCCGTCCATCATTTTTATCAAATTGTTGGTTATGGGCATTCCTAAGCCACTGCCTGGCTCGAAACGGGTTTCTTGCGCGTGGAAGCGTGAGTATTCATCAAAAAGCGCGTCTAGTTGTTCCTGTGTCATGCCACGCCCTGTGTCGGATACTACCATGGTGACATCTGCTTTTTTGTCAGTCGTTTCTGACTTGACTCTTAATGTGACAGTGCCGCGCTCGGTGTATTTGAAGGCGTTGGAAAGCAGATTGTTTAGAACTTGCTTAATCCGCAAGGCATCACCCACCATAAATTTTGGCAGGTTCGGGTCTATTTCCACAAGGAATTTCAATTTTTTGCTACCCAGATACGCAAGATTCAACTGCACAATGTCGCCCATTAGAACAGCCGTTTCGTATTCCTCATTGTAGAATACCAATTTGCCCGCGTCTATTTTTGATAGGTCTAGTATGTCGTCAACTATGCGCAACAAAGTGTCTGCCGAACTGTAGATTTTTGCAAAAGCTTCTTCGGCTTCAATGGGCAGGGAAGTGCTTTGCAATTGGATTTCGGAAATACCAAGCACCGCCGTAAGGGGCGTGCGAATTTCGTGGCTCATGCTGGCTAGGAATTTGGTTTTTGCGCGGTTGTTTTCTTGTACGGCTTCTAATTTGCCCTGCTGTTCCATAACTACCGTTCTGAAAATTTTAGAGATTTCGTCGGGGGTGTCTTTGCGTAGAAGTGTTTCTATGTTGCCTTGCTCCACCAACGCCGCGTTTGATTCCAAAATTTTGATTTGCCCCATAAACGACTGTATCATCAAGAACGCAAGGTAAAGGGCTATGCTAACAAAAAGCACCAACGACAAAATTATCACATTGCGAGAAAACCTTTGATATTCGGAAATTTGCTCGGTGGATATTGCGCGATTTACTGCGTTTACTTGGCGCAACATTTGTAGCATTGTTTCGGCAGCGGCGGCGTAACGCTCTACATTACCGTAGTCTACCGAACCATCTGGTGGGTCAAAATAGTATTGAAATGTTTCAAAAATACTGATGGTATAGTTCACAACTGTGTTCATTGCATGAATACGGATGTCATTGGGTTGCTCTTCAAAATATGGGTCTGTCGCTATGGAATTAATGTATTGTTCTGAAAGTTCCATCAGTCGGTTGTATGAATTTGTGATTTGGCGTGCAAACTGCTGTCTTGTTACAATGTTTGCATCTTCATTCCATTGCTCGTTCATGAATGACTGGCGGATTAATCTTCGCATTTCGTTAAATTCTATATTGTATTCCAATATCAATTCTAATCGCGCCATCATAAACTCTTCGTTGTGGCTGTATCTTTCCGCAGTGCGAGTGCTGTACATACTAATCGCACCCATGCATATTATAAAAATCGCAATAATTATTCCAAACGAAACTACAAGCCGCGTTGTCATGGTAGCCTGTTTTAACCGCTTTACAATGTAGGATTCTGTTGTTTTGGTAGGCGGAGTTTTGCACAGCATACGCATAATTAGCGCAACTAATCCAGCCAAAATCGTAAACGACGACGACGCAAGCTGCATAGTTCGCCAAGTCCTGTAATTATCATATGCGTAGTCAATTTCTGCGGCTGTACGCGCAGCCACCGTTTGGCGAAGCGTGTAGCTTAATTCATTAGTTGGCTGTCCAAAATTGGTAAAAACATCACCAAATGCCATTTGTATGGAATTATCAATATAACCAGCATCTCTGATATTTATTATTTCCTCGTCCATTTGCCGCAATGCCATTATCCTGCCAACAATGTCTAGCATAACATTAGTCTCTTCATTGGGTGCTTTATGATTTATAAATACCCCAAGCCCATTGCGGAATCTTTCGAGTTCAAGTTCCGCTTGATGGCTTTCGTGACCGTCGCCCATAACCGCAATGCGCCGTACCCATCGCGTTAAAACTTCCGTGCTAATTTCCGTATCGTAAACAGCCTCAATCAGCAAGTATTTTTCAGATTGCGCTTCCAGCCAACGACTGCTTGCAGCATTCGCAGAAAACAGAATAAAAAAATTTACACACGCCAAAACAATAAACCCAGCACTAGCATATCTGAAAACATCAGAACGTGTTTTTGCCCACGCAAAAAGCCCCGCTAAAATTAGTACGATTGCCAAAAGCATTGATACATGTGAAAAAACTATACGTCTGACATTTAAATTATCAATTTGCGATTGTGTACGTGCATTAATTAATTCAACCAATTGAAAGCCCGTTTGCCCAAATTCAGAACCAAGACCCATATATTCATCGTCAAACGCTTTTGCGCGAGCCTCTACCTCACTGCCTTTCTCGTGTAAGCGCAGAACTTCCAACTCTATCTCTTTCATTCGCACACCATTCGCACGAAGAATTTCAAATAGCTCCGCTTCGTTTGGTGGCAAGTCAAATTGCGCAAACACTTGATACGCCTGCGCTTGTCTGTCTAATTCAATTTCTTGCCAATATAACGCCTGTCGCTCTTCGCAATCAACCACCACAACAACACGCATAAGCCGCGACAATGCCGACGATGACAGCCGCATTTCATAAGCCGCAAATGACAGGCTGTTACGCTCGTAAAAGATTTTTTCGGCATCATTGTTAGCCCGCCACCCAAGCAAGCCAGAAACCAAACTTATTCCCGATAACACCACAAACACCAGCATGAAAATTACTACGCGGCGTGTTGTACTCATTCAAACCCCTCCGACAAACTATAGCAAACACGCTCTCAATCCAGAAATGCTGTCGCGGCAAACCACCCGAAAACGCTCATTTCGCGTTTTTAGGTGTAGCTCGGCATTCACGGTTTCGAGGTGCGTTTGCTATATTCCCGAAAATATCTTAGAAGAATAATAACATAATTCGCAAGCGTTTGCGAGGTTGAATTTTTTCCGCGGCAGCGGCGTAGCCGCGTTTCGCCGATTATATGTATCGCAGGCTATATATACGTCTCGAAGCCAGATACTTTTCTTAGATAACAAAAAAAGACAGCATAGCATGAACGCTATACCATCATCTTAATCATTTCCTCCCCGACCAGGATTCGAACCAGGGACCTATCGGTTAACAGCCGAGTGCTCTACCGCTGAGCTATCGAGGAACGAGTTTTATATTAATTGAAAACTCAATACAGAGAAAGAACGAAGCAATCAAGTGCATAAGTGTTTATGCGCGGCTTGAGCCAACTGGTCAAGCCCTCGACCTATTAGTACGGGTCAACTGAACACGTTACCGTGCGTACATCTCCCG
>WQVV01000272.1 GCA_009785665.1 Defluviitaleaceae bacterium | reverse complement strand
GAACAGCTTGAAATGCTCATACCTATCACGATTTAGCACAGTTATAAAAGCTCCTGTGTCATAAATAAAGTATATGGTGTCGTTATCAGAGCTTCCTTCACATACAATTTGCACATCAATATAAATATGACCATCTTTTTCACGCACAAACTCGTGTTTTGTGATTTCGTCGAATGTTATGGTCATACGTGCTTACCTTCAAGAACGCCAAAAAAAGCATTCAATAATTCAGGAGCTGGCGCGGTATAATCTCTGTCTGTTCTGGGCGCATATTCTGCTGTCATAAATTCCTCGTAAAATCCATCAGATTGCTCCTCAAAAATACCATCTGCCACTACTGCTGGTTCTCCGCCTAAGAACTTCATATGCGGGGAATGTTTTGCTCTTACTATAAAAACCCACTTGCCATCGTAAGCTGTTTCTATTTCTTTCGCGGTCATATATACAGGATTTTCTATCCGCTGTCGCATATAGCATCCTCCAATTCACTTCTTATTATATTTGAAATTATATCATAGCTGGCAGGATACCGAAACAAGGAAGTTTTAGCGGAAAAAGTATGATATACTGCATAGTAATCTAAGACTGGAGCTGAAAGCATATGAAAACTGCGTACAATCATTTTAGCAAGACGGCGGAAGAAATTAAAACATCAGGCTTATGGAAAACAGAACGCGTTATAACAACGCCGCAATCTTCCATTATTGACACTACGGAAAAAACGGGACTTATAAATATGTGTTCAAATAATTATCTGGGGCTTGCCAGTAACGAAGATGTAAAAGAAGCCGCAAAGCGCGGCGTTGATAGATGGGGATATGGATTATCGTCGGTGCGGTTTATTTGCGGAACGCAGGAGGTTCACAAAGAACTTGAACGGGAATTATCCGCGTTTTTGGAAACGGACGACACGATTTTGTATTCTTCCTGTTATGACGCAAATGGTGGGCTTTTTGAAACAATTTTGACTGCGGAAGATGCAATCATCAGCGACGAGCTAAACCACGCAAGCATAATAGACGGGGTGCGACTATGCAAAGCGGCGCGGTATCGTTATAGCAACAACAACATGCTGGAACTGGAAGACAAATTAAAAGAATCCGCCGCCACAAGAATCCGCGCAATAGTATGTGACGGTGTTTTTTCTATGGACGGAACAATTGCCAACCTCCCCGCAATTTGCGACCTTGCCGAAAAATACGACGCATTAGTAATAGTAGACGACAGTCATGCAGTAGGCGTAATAGGCGAAAACCTTAAAGGCTCGCACGAGCATTGCGGCGTAATGGGGCGCGTGGACATAATCACAGGAACGCTGGGCAAAGCCCTTGGTGGTTCGTCGGGAGGGTATACCAGTGGTAGAAAAGAAATTATCGACTTGTTGCGTCAGAAGTCACGCACATATCTTTTTTCAAACACGCTTTCCCCGATTATCGCCGCTGGAAGCCTTCGTGTGTTGGAGTTGATTCGTAATTCGCAGGAACTTAAAAATCGTCTTCGCGAAAACACAGCCTATTTCCGCAACGCAATGACAGACGCTGGATTTAACATTGTAGCGGGAGAACACCCAATAGTCCCAGTAATGACATACGACGAATTAACCGCCCAAAAACTAGCCGCAAGTTTATTAGAAAAAGGAATCTACGCAATCGGATTTTTCTTCCCAGTAGTACCAAAAGGAAAAGCCCGCGTAAGATGCCAAGTTTCTGCCGCGCATACACGGGAGCAACTGGATTGCGCAATAGCGGCATTTAAAGCGTGCAAGGAAGAGTTGAAAATATGATTCTAACAATATCGTACACAGGCGAAAACACAACAGACTTGGGGTATCTGCTATACAAAAATCCGTATCGCCCACAGGCGTTTGATTTAAACCATGGTAAGGCGTATGTATTCTACCCAGAAATATCTAACCAACGTACAACGGCGGCATTGCTTCTGGATATTAACCCTATCGACTTGGCGCGGGGGAAGGTTGGTTCGCAAGGCGGCGGATTGTTTGAGTATGTGAACGACCGACCTTATGTGTCGTCGTCGTTTATGAGTACGGCAATTTCAAAAGTATTCGGAACGGCAATGACTGGACGCGCCGACGCACATCAAGAGTTATCCGATACCGCGCTGGAATTAACGGCAACAATCGCTACGCTTCCATGCAGGGGCGAGCGTGGAATGCTTAACAAAGTTTTCGAGCCGCTGGGTTACGCCGTGGAATTTGAACAACTAGAAAGCGGTTACGTAAATCTGACCATCAGCGGGAAAATTCGTCTTCGCGATTTATTGAAGCATTTGTATGTTTTAATTCCCGTCTTCGATAAACAGAAGCATTATTGGGTTGGAGAAGACGAAGTGGAAAAACTTCTGCGTCTAGGCGAGGATTGGCTGCCCAATCACCCTGAAAGAAACTATATCACAGGGCGATACCTAAAACGACGCAATCTAGTAAACCTAGCCTTCGCAAAACTCGCAGAAGACACCCAAGAAGAATCCGAACCCCCATCAGAAATCACCCCCAAACGGGAAAATTTAAACACGCAAAGGCTTTCCCGCATAGTAGACGAACTAAAGGAACAAGGCGTGAACTGCGTAATAGACCTAGGTTGCGGCGAAGGCAAATTGCTAAACCTATTGCTAAAAAATCGACAATTCACCCATATAGCAGGAATGGACGTATCACATGCGGTGCTAGAGCGCGCAAATGCGCGGTTGAAACTGGAATACGCAGGTGATTCTGTTCGCGACAGGGTGCAATTATTTCAAGGCTCACTTTCGTACAAAGATGACCGCTTCACAGGCTATGATGCCGCATGTGTGATAGAAGTCATAGAGCATATGGATATTTCGCGCCTAACCGCATTCGAGTGGGTGTTATTTGAATTTACAAAACCACCCGTGGTAATACTAACCACACCAAATAAAGAATACAACGAAATTTACAACCTAACCAAAGAATCCCTGCGCCACGACGACCACCGTTTTGAGTGGACACGAGAGCAATTCCGCGAGTGGGCAACCACTACCGCAGAAAAGCATAACTACACAGTAAAAATATCCGAAATAGGCGAAGTTCATGAAATTCACGGCGCACCAACGCAGATGGGAGTGTTTACACTATGCGAATAGAAATCCCCGAAATAGCAGTGGTCGCGCTGGTGGGAGTATCGGGAAGCGGCAAAGGGACATTTGCAGCGCGGCACTTCAAGCCTACGGAGGTTTTATCTTCCGATTACTTCCGCGCATTAATCTCCGACGACGAAAATAACCAAACCGTAACCGCGCAAGCATTTGACACTCTTTTTTACGTTGCAACAAAACGCCTAGAGCTAGGATTGCTTACCGTAATTGATGCCACAAATGTACAAAAATCTTCACGCGCACAGGTTCTGCGTCTTGCGAAAGACCAAAACTGCCACGCAGTAGCAATAGTACTAGACACCCCAGAAGAAATTTGCAAGCAACGCAACGACCTACGAAGTGATAGAAATTTCGGAAAGCATGTAATCCCCAAGCAGAGCGAAGAATTACGCCGCTCTATGAAGCATTTGAAGCGGGAGGGATTTCGTTTTGTGTATGTAGTAAAACCCGAAGACATCGAAAATATCGAAATCATTCGCAAGCCCCTTTGGTGCAACAAAAAACATGAAGCGGGGCCATTTGATATTATTGGCGATATTCATGGTTGCTATGATGAATTATGCGAATTACTAGGAAATCTGGGCTACATTGTTGACAAGGAAAATCACACCGCTTTACCGCCCGAAAATCGCCGCG
>WQVV01000271.1 GCA_009785665.1 Defluviitaleaceae bacterium | reverse complement strand
TTAATATGGCGGGTCGGAAAATTCGCGACCCGCCATATAGGCGTTTCGATTTGAAATGGGCTGAGGACGGGTCAATTCTGCGAACGCTACAGAATTGACGACAGACGAAGCCCAATTTCAAACAAAATCGCCACTATAAAAATAGGAGATGATGCGCTATGAAAAAGAATTTAATGAGATTACTTATTGGTGGTACTATGTCGGTATTTATTTTTGGATTTGTGGTTTTATTTATGGTTTTTATGGCTTTCGCGCCTTTACCATTTATTCGCCCGTTGTGGCACACAAGTGTACTTGATTTTCGGTCGAATATGGCAGGCTCGGTATCCAATCAAGTTATAGGATTGTCACAAGATGAGGTTCGCGGAATGTTGGGCGCACCATCAAATGTATCTCTTGTTGATGATGTTGTTTGGTCAACTACTATTTCATACCGATTAAACCGCCGCCAGCATCTTGTTATTAGTTTTAATCAAAATGATATAGCCGCATGGGTAGGAGTCGGCAACCCTGCGCATTTTGGTCTAGGGGGATAATTCTACTGTAACTTGTGGAATTACCTCCAGCTTGGGAAAAAGTTCTTGCCAATTTTCCGAATGCTGCGTATAAAGGGGGTAATTTTTTTTGCGAAGATGCTCCTTCCAGTTGTAGCCGTCTACAGCGTATTCCTTTTGTAAAGTGGCGACGGTGGTTGTTATTTCTTGGGAAATTACTTGAGCGAAGGCGGCTTCTAGTTTTTTTCGAGTTTCTTTGGATTCTTGGGCAATTTCGGAAAGGTCGTATACTGTGCCTGTCGCATGAATTTTTACTATTACGCGTGGGGGTGAGGTGTTTTCAAAGGCTACGTTGGCCTTGTGCGTTTCTATCTTCATTGATACATAACAGGGGTGTTTGTTTTCTGGATTTTGGGTGGTTATTACCGCGCCTTTATTTCCGCTTGGGAATGACCATAAAAATCCTTGAAGCTCGTCGGGGGATAGGCGGCCTTTTTTTTCGCAGTCGCGCATAACTACCGCGCCTAGTAATCGGAGCTCGCCTTTGTGGCGTTCGATTTTGGGGATTATCGCGCCTTCGGAATGGTCGTGATGCGCAAGCCTTTCAAAGTCTAGCGCGAAGGCTGTTCCGCCTAGTTTATTTTTGTCGCGGTAAATTTCCGCAATATATGAACCTGTTAGGATTTCCCCTGCTGGTTTTGTTGATAAAATTTCTTTGGGGTCTTTGGCGGCTAGTACGTGGATTCGGCGTGGGGCTTCTAGTTTGTTTTCCATTGCGTAGATTGCGCCTTGTAGGAGTTCGCTGTCTTCTAGTAGGCTTGTGCCTAGTATTAGTAATTTTGTTTGCCCATAGTATAGATGCTTGTCGTTTTTTGCGTCTAGTTTTTTTAGGGCTTCGGTTATGGTTTGTCCTGTTGCGGTTTTAATGTGGGGTGGGGGGATTTTTTCATCTTCGTTATCGTTTTCTTCCATTGGGTTGTCGTTTTCGTTTTTTTCGTAGAACATTGGGACGCTTAGGGTTACGATGTATTTTTTTTCGTCGTTCTCGTCATCGGAATGGGCTTTGTCTATTCCTACTGCCACCACGAAGGCGCGTTTTTCTATTTCTACTTTGTCCCAGCAACCTGCAAATGTTGTTAGGGTGAGGGTTAAAAATAGAATAAAAGATGTTACTTTTGCGGTGGTTTTTGCGAAATTTTTATTTCTTTTTTTATTTCTTCCCATAAGTTTTGCGGATATTAACAGAACAAGTGGCAAAATTACTAGGAAAAATGCTCCTGTTGTCATGTACATATAGTCGATATAGGAATAAATTTGGTCGCGGGTAATTGGCAGAATACTTACTGCAAAAACAGCTATAGTAGTTGCGATTACGCCTGTGCGAAAGCTAATTCGCCGTGGTTTAGTTGCTTCGTAATTGAAATCGGCGTTAAAAATATCGTGAACCAGTAGCCCACCGAAGAACAACAAAGCATTAGCAAGCGCGAATGCCGTGATTATCCAGAATCCGAACATTAGAGCTTCTTGTCGCTCTATGAACGCCCCTGGTAAATCAATCACGTCCATCATGCTCAAAACAGGCCATGGCATAGAAGCCACACCACGCCCAAACGACGCAATTGTAATCACGGAAATTGCAGTGATAATCAATCCTGCAAGTCCTATCGCGCTAACAACCGCACGCATAAGGCTTCGTTCACGCGGAACATACGGCGCGACCAATAAAAGACATTCCAGCCCAGTAAGGATAAACCCAAGCCGAATAGAGCCATACACCATAGAACGCGCATCAGCAACAAACATGGGCTGCAAATTAGAAAAATCTGCGTCCATAATAGCGACAACAAACAAAAAAATAAACGGCAGAACCATCAGCCCAAAAAGAACCTCTGCAACCCGCGCACGCGTTTCCATGCCTTTTGCGGCGGCATAGGCGCAAGTTGCAAGCATTACCGCGCTTACGATAAACACTGGCGTATTTGGAAGCATTACTTCACGCGAAATTTCTAAAAAAATTCGCAATTCCAGCCCAGCCGCAAAAACTAATTTCACCCACATGATTACGCCCAAAATTATTGCAACGGGTTTTGTAAGCAAAATAGCGGCGGATTCCATAAACGATGGCGAAGAAGGCACATGCATTTCCTCTGTAGGAGCGGCCGCCGCACCCATAAGCGCGGAAGACGACCCACTAGGCGATTCTCCGTCCAGTTCTGCCGAAGCCGATGAATGAACATTCCTTTCTTCGGAAAGCGAAGCCGCCGAATGAACACTCCCTTCATCAGAAAGCCCCTCCCCCAACCGCGCATTCTCCCGTGCAACCTCCGCAACCTTCTGCGCAGCCCGAACAGCCGCACTAATAAGCGCACCAACAATCATAGCCAACACAGTAAGTCCAACCGCAAAAATCCAACCATCTTGTGTGCCCTCTGGCAAAAACTCCGCCGCCCGCCGAGGCAAGACAATAACACCCGTTCCCATAGCACTAAGAATAATCAAAACCTGCAACTGCCGCATAGTAATTTTCCGATTAGAGGTCATTTGTACGCTCCTTTTAGAGATTAAAGATTAAAAGATTAAAACCGTGGGGGAAACTTTTGTAGACATATTTCCTAATGCGAAGCGAAAGAAATGTGTGAACAAAAGTTTCCCCTACACCCCCTTCAAAAAACTTTATTTTTGCGCCTATACTTGAGTGGAAATTTTATTTCATTCTTGAAGTTTGTTGTTGGTTTGCGAAGAATGGGCGTTTTTTTAGGCTGAATAGTGGGAAGCGGAATAGGCTGTCTTTTAGGTCTTCGTGGCCGCTCATTTCGGAGGCGGCGAAAGGCATTAGATATGGGAAGCCGAAACTTTTTAGGGAAGCCATATGAATTAGTGTGATAATTAATCCTAGCAGAAGTCCAAAAAATCCTAGGAAAGCGGCAAGTGCTAGAACGCCGTATTTCACCAGCCTAAAGCCATAAACCAGCGAAACACTTGGAACAGAAAACGTAGCAATTCCAGTAAGCGCGACAATGATTACAACAATGGGGCTAACAAGTCCAGCTTCGACGGTGGCCTGCCCGATAATCAAACCGCCGACAATGCCAATCGTTCCGCCCGACGCGCTTTTTAATCGAATACCCGCCTCGCGTAGCAATTCAAAAGCGGCATCAAGCAGGATAAACTCCAGAACAGCAGGGAATGGAACGGCTTGACTTGCTTCGGCAAGTCGCGACACCATCAAAAGGGGAATCATGGACGGGTGAAATAGCGCGACTGCAATGTAAACCGCAGGTAGCGCAATCGCAATAAAAGCTCCGATAAATCTAAGGAATCGCGTGACACTCATCACTTGCCAACGGCTGTA
>WQVV01000270.1 GCA_009785665.1 Defluviitaleaceae bacterium | reverse complement strand
TATCTCATATTGCTCTCGGGTTATATCGCTAGGATACGCTTTTCTCATTTGCTTACCCCCTTCGCTTTTAACACATTTTATGACAGTTGATAGCAATTTTCAAGATATTAAACAGGCTCTAAGCGTTGAAGACATGGAAGAACTTCTGCCCGACTTGATTACAGACTTGGAACGTGACGACCTTGAAGGCTTTGAAATACACCGAGTAAGACCATCAGAGATGGAAAACGAAGAAGAAGGCGAGTTAGTACCAAAGCCAGAAAAAATGGACACACTGGAGCAGCTTTTTACCCAAGCTGGCTATGATGTCACTATAGATAATTCAGGTGTACCCGACTACGATTTTTGGACATTGGTATGCATGAAACACGCTGGCGACAAAATGCTGACATTTTTCGCATATTACATGCCTCTCGAAAAAGTGGTGGACAACCTGCTCGAAGGCATAACCGACGTAGCACAGGCGCAGAAATTAACGGTTAAATCTGACAGCGACTGGTACTACTATGGCAATAAAGATGGGGTTGCGCTGTTTGAAAGCCTAGGTACAGGCAACGCGAAAGTTATTCGCGACGGCGAAGAACCCATCACAGCACAAGACCCCCGCACCGCCGACGTAGAAAATTTTTTCCGCAACGAGGGCTACATGGTTTTACTTCAACCGCATGACGACGGCATGGAGGAATCGGAAGAAGATGGCATTTTTATAATCATAACCCCGCTATCGCTTGGAAAAA
Organism: Defluviitaleaceae bacterium; assembly: GCA_009785665.1. GTDB lineage: Bacteria > Bacillota > Clostridia > Lachnospirales > WQUN01 > WQVC01. Next base: position 3,109 of record WQVV01000270.1, on the reverse strand, counting down.
ACGCCATCACCGCTGGAACAGGCACTCCCAAATGGATGGAAGTAATGGTTCCACATATGCGCGGAGCGGCTGAAGACCAAGACCTCGACTTCCGCCACAACGACACTTGGTTCTACTCTGGACACCAAAAAGAAATGGCTATGTTTGAAAGTGTAATTGAGTGAATAGAAGCACACGGAAGGTGGTTGCCCAAATATGAATAAACAAGCTTTCAACCCGTATCTTCCCTCATGGGAATATATCCCCGACGGCGAGCCATATGTTTTTGACGGCAGACTATATGTATACGGTTCTCACGATAATTTCAATGGCTATGTATTTTGCATGAACGATTATGTTTGCTGGTCTGCGCCTGTTGATGATTTAAGTGATTGGCGTTATGAGGGCGTAATTTTCAAGAAAACCGACGACCCGTTAAACCCCGACGGACATATGTGTCTTTACGCACCCGATGTTACACGCGGGCAGGACGGAAAATATTATCTTTACTATGTTCTTGATAAGGTTTCGGTGGTGTCTGTTGCGGTGTGCGATACCCTCGCAGGGAAATATGAATTTTACGGATACGTTCGTAAGCGTCAAATAGAGTCGCGGCTGTACAGAGGGGGACGAGAAGCGTATACGCTTCTCGTCGGCCTCTGTACAGACGCGACTCTATTTGACGCTTACCAAAAGAAGATATTCTAACGTGGCTAAAGGCATTTACAAATGGGGACTTGTTCGACATGGACTTCCGACGGCGCATCATTGACGTGTTTATAAACTCCACCTATTTGTACGACCAAAAAGTAGTAATCTACTACAACCTAAAAGACGGCAAACAAATAAGCTATGTAGAGATGCTAGAAAGCACCGATGAACTTGAAGAATCTGAAAACGGCGAAACTACTGCAAACGCCCATGGTTCAACGTCTGACAACAGTTTCGCCGTGTTCGGATTTCAAAGGGACACTTGCGCCTAGCAGGAGTCGAACCTGCGACTTCCTCCTTAGGAGGGAGGCACTCTATCCTCTGAGTTACAGACGCATCCACTGTAATGTTAAGCACTTATATCACAAATTTTTACCTTTGCTTTTTTCAAGCCGATTTAAAGTCCTTGACATCATGGACAATTATATCTCTTTTCAAGGTTTTAGGCAATCCCCATTTGAATGCTTACTTATACTCCGAAAGAGCCGCCCCAACTGCTGTGGCAAAAATGGCATCTTTGGGAATGTGGAAGTTTACGGGGTGGATTTGAGCTAGGGTATCGAAAACAGTTGCGGCGTGTTCGGTGGCGGAAAGCGCACCTGTTAGAACAATATCCTTGACATTGCTTCCTCGCGTGGCGAAAATCGCCATCATGCCGATGCTTTCAAAAATCATGTTGATGAAGCCCAGAACAATATCGGCAGGTTGTGCGTTATCGCGAAGATTTCCGAAGTTGGATACGGTTGTATCGGGCGGGAGATTGCCAATTTTTTCGTGGGAGATGTCGCAAAGACGAAGGTCTATAGCGGAAAGGTCGCCGTGTTTTGCGATTTCGGTTATACCTGCGTATGAATGAACGCCCGCGAAGCGTTCAGCGAGATTAAGAAGCATACCACCACCTACGCCGCTTCCGCCTAGGTGGGTTATGCCGTCGGGATTGGCTTTGACAATTGCAGTCCCTGTGCCAACACTTACTATAAATGCATCGGAAAGTTCCGCCAGCTTTAAGCCGCCAAGACCTATCGCAATAAATTCATCAACGCGAGTTGTTGGAATATCATACATACCTTTTTCCAAATAAGACGCGCCAACGCCCGTTACTACGATTTTTTTTATGTCGTTCATTCGCAAACCGTATTCTGCGGTAAATTTTCCGAACGCGCCAAATGCAGATGTCACTTGGTCGCTTGCTTGTACTTGTAGCATTCCTATGCACTCGGCAGTTTCACCTTTTTGACAGAAGCCAACTATTTTTGTGGTAGAACCGCCAACGTCTATTCCAAGCACCATGACGACTACACCGCTTTCGCGCCACGGCGAGCGGCAATCTGCTTCGCTACCATAAACAATGGTACGCATATAGCAGGCGCGAGAATCCCTGCCAAAATGGCTTCAGGAACGCCAAAGGTTGCAATTATTCCAGCGATAAAGCCGTAGGTGATTTGCGGCGCAACAATTACCCTTGCAGATTCCGTGGCGGCAATGGCTTCGTAAGCAACGGCATCACGGGCGAAATCTGCGGCAATGTCCCATGAAGCGGCAGTCGCATATGACATTGCAGATTGCCAAGCGGCTTCCGCTTGTGCATACGCAGTATATGCGGCTTCTCTCGCTCCAGCGGCAGAAGCCGCACGCGCATAACCCCAAGGTTCCCTGAAAATGAAAAACAACATATGAAGCACCAGCAAAGTGTTAGTCATGGACGCAACAACTGCGGCAATTACAATATTCACAGCGGAAGGAATTTTTGGAATCCACTTGGCAAGGGCGTAAAACACCAGCGGCGCAACAACACCCACCAAAATTCTAGGAACAAAAGCAATCAGCAATGAAAACGGACTTCCGCTATCCGTACCTGGCACAGGCCGAAGCGGTGTAAACGCAAAAGCATTAAGTGCCAACGACTGCGTACTAGCAAAAATCATACTAGAAAGCCCAAACATAAAGCCCAAAACCGCTCCATACTTAGGGCCCATAAGAATAGCCCCCACAATAACAGGTATGTGAACAATAGTGGCCGACCCAATAAGCGGAATCTGCGGGAATCCAAGCGGCGTAAACGTCATCATAAAAATAATTGCCCCAAACATTCCAGTTAGGGTGATGCATTGTGTTTTGCTAAAATTATTTGTTTGCATTGTCAACTCTCCTAATGTTTTTAATCATTTCATTTAGAATCGCCAATTGTGCGTCTATTATGTCTTTGGTTAGGGCTTCTGCAAGCGCAAGCACCGAAAGCCCGTCAATTACCACAATAAAGTGGTCTGCAAGCCGCTGGATATTCTCGTCGCGAATAACCTCCTGACTTACACCTAATTGTAAAATTGAAACAATAGTCCTTCTCAAATGCCCAAGCTGAATATCCCGAAACACCTCAACAGCCGCCTTAGGCTTGGAAAATATATACTCGCAATAAGCG
>WQVV01000269.1 GCA_009785665.1 Defluviitaleaceae bacterium | reverse complement strand
TGATGCTCGGACTTTCCTCATGATATTAATATCACGCGACTGCCCAGCTTACTCGTTTATTACCATATTATTCTAATTCAACAGTTGTACTGTTGTCAAGGATTATTCTTCGGTTTCTGTGGATGTTTCTTCAACGGCAGGTGACTCTTCAGCAGGAGGCTCTTCAACAACAGGAGTTTCTTCTACCGGAGTTTCTTCTACAGCAGGAACTTCTTCAACGGGAATTTCTTCTTCAATAAGCTCGGTGTCGAAGTCGCTGCTGTCGAATACTTCGCCGCTGTCGTAGTAGTCGTCATCGTCGTATTCCTGCGGGTTAAGGACTTCGTCCGCGGCGCGCTTCGATAGGCTTATTTTTTGGTTGTCCAGGTCAATTGCCACTATCAGCACGTCGATTACGTCGCCTATGTTTAGCTCATCGGCAGGTTTTGCTACGCGCTTATTTGCTATCTGAGAAATGTGAACCAAGCCGTCGATGCCGTCTTCCAAATGCACAAACGCACCAAACTGTGCAAAACGCACAACCGTACCTTGTACAATCGAGTCTATCGGATATCTTTCCAAGATTCCGTTCCATGGATTGTCTGCCGCATCTTTTAGAGACAGAGAAATTTTGCCTTTTTCTGGGTCGAAGTCTTTTACTAGCGCGCTAACCGTATCGCCAACGGCAAGTACGTCCGTTACTTTCTTCACACGCTGCCACGAAAGCTCGGTTACGTGAATGAGCCCGTCTACTCCGCCAAGGTCTACAAACGCGCCGAATTCTACTATGCGGCTGACTGTGCCTTCTACACGTTGGCCAATTTTTAGTTTGCCGAATACTTCGTTGCGGCGGTCGTCGGCTTCCTTACCCGCAAGTTCGCGGCGGCCGGCTATAATACGCAAACGGCGGCCGGAGCGGTCGAATTCTAGTATCTGGAAGTTCATTTCCTTGCCTTTGAACTCCGACAGGTCTTTTATAAAGCGATTGGACGCTTGTGAGGACGGCACAAATGCGCGGCATCCTTGAATATTTACGGTCATGCCGCCTTTTACAATTTCGGCTACTTTGCCAAGAAGAGGTTCGCCGGTTTCGCAGGCTGCTTCCAGATTTTTTAAATTGGCGCGGCTTTCGGCTTTTTTCTTAGAACAAACTACATTTCCTTCGCCGTCGTTTACGCGCAAGACCCATACATCTATGATGTCGCCGGGTTTTGTCAGCTGCACAAGCTCGGTAGTTTGGTCATCCGAAAAGTCGCTACGGGAAATAATCCCATCGGATTTGAATCCCAGATCTACGATAACCTCGGTTGGGGTAACGCGTACAACTGTACTTTTGTAGACATCTCCCGACTTTACGGTTACGAGAGATTCGTCAAGCATTTCTTGAAAAGATTGTGTGTTTGTATGTTCGCTCATAGGTTGAACGGCCTCCTTATGGCCAGCATTATGGTAAGTTACTTGAGTATATTATCACGAGTAGACAAAATCTGCAAGATAAAATATAAATTGGAAAATGATGGCTATTATTTCAGAAGTGGTTTGATGCGCTCGGCAAGTTCTGCCATGATTTTGTCTATCAGCTCGGATTTTACTTTTTGATTTTGGTAGTCCTCCATGGAAAACGGTTCGCCGATATGAATTTGGATGATGCGTCGAAAACGGAACGGGCCAGTGATGCCCACGGGGATTATTGGCGCGCCGGATTTTAGCGCGAAAACAGCGACACCGGCTTTGGCGTTGTCGAAGTCTTTCATGCGGGTGCCTTGGGAGAAGATTAGAAAACCGTTGCCATCTTTGAGAAGTTTTAGGGTGTGGCGATAGGCATTCATGTCGGTGGCCTTTCGGTCTACAGGGAATGCGCCCAGCGCGCGCAAGAACGCGCCAAGCGGAGGAAATTTGAAGAGTTCCTTTTTAGCCATAAATGTAAGTTGGCGTTTGGAGAACGCTGCAAGGGCAATGGGGTCGAACGCGCTTATGTGGTTGCCGCATAGAATAAACGCACCTTCTTTGGGGATGTTTTCGGGGCCGGATATTTCGAAACGGTATAGGATGTGGGATAGGGCTATTGCTATGCCTCGGATTGCGCGGTAGAACATGGGATTGCTCCTTTCGTGGTGGTTGATATTGCATACGAAGCAATTTTTTCCGCTACTTCCTGTATGGTCATGTCAGCAGTGTCGATGTAAATTGCGTCCGGGGTTTGGATTAAGGGGCTTATGGGGCGGTTTTTGTCGCGGTGGTCGCGGGTTAGGGTTTCTTGCAGGACTTGGCTAAAGTCGGCGGGCTGCCCTCTTGATAGCAGGTCGTTGGTGCGGCGGCGTGCGCGGATTTCGGGAGCTGCGTCGAGGTAGATTTTTAGTTGCGCCCATGGAAGGACTTGGCTGGAGATGTCGCGGCCGTCCATTACTACCGAGTTGTTTTTGGCTATTTGCTGTTGCAGGGTGACCAATTTTTTGCGGACGAGTTCGTTGGTGGCTATTTGGGCCGATGTGAATTCGGATATCTCTTGGGTGCGGATTGCGTCTGTTATGTTCTCGTTGTTTAGATATATTTTTTGCGTGCCGTTTTCGTGGTGGAGTTCGATGTTTAGGTTTGAGATGGATTGCTCGGGAGGCTCTCCTGTGCGCAGGGTGTGTAGGGCTACGGCGCGGTACATAGCTCCCGTGTCGATGTAAGTCATGTTTAAAAGCCGGGCGACTAGTTTTGCGGTGGTGCTTTTGCCTACGCCTACGGGGCCGTCTATGGCTATGGCGAAGCCGGTGGTTGGGGTTTTCATGGTGGACTCCTAATTCCATGCCGGTGGCGGCGCGGGAAACGTTCGTTTCGCTCACTGCGCCTAGTCAAAGCCACCTTATGGCAAAAATATTTTAGATGAAAAAAGGAAATTTATCTTTTTTCACACTTATGGTTGTGGTTTTGTGGCACTGTGGCCGGCGAGATATCCTGTGGAGAATGCAATTTGCAGATTGTAGCCGCCTGTCATTGCGTCTACGTCCAGCACTTCTCCTGCGAAAAATAGACCCGGGTGCAGCTTTGACATCATGGTGGAGGGGTTTATTTCCTTTACTGATATGCCGCCTTTGGTTATTACTGCTTCTTTATACCCTGTAGTTTTTGTTGGCGTCAAGGGGAGTGCCTTTAAAATGGTTGTTAGATTTTGCCTTTCTTGGCGGGTTATAGTATTTACTTTTTTATCGGGTGAGATTTTAGATAGGGAAATTATTATGGTTATTAGGCGTTGGGGCAGGAGGTCGTTTAGGGCGTTGACGAAGTTTTTGTTTTTGTTTTCGGAAAAGTCGCGTAGAATGCGGGCGTCTAACTGCTCGTGAGTTAGGGCGGGTTTTAGGTCTATTTCTATGGTGATGGGGGTGTCAGTTGCGGGTTTTTCTGTTTTAAAGTTGGGGGATTCACTTGATTGTAGTTTTCCCGTTTTTGAGTTGGAAGATTCGCGGTGTAGTTTCTCTGTCAAAAACGCGCTGGCACGCAGTATTATCGGGCCGGTTATTCCCGTTGGAGTGAATAGCATTTCGCCCATTTCCTCATATAATATCTTTTTACCCATGCGGGCAGTGCAGGTGACGTTTCGCAGGCTTAGTCCTGTTAGGTCGGCTACCCATGGTTCTTTTACAATTAGTGGTACCAGGGACGGGTATGTGGGCTTTATTGTGTGGCCGAGAATGGTGGCGAAGTGATAGCCGTCGCCTGTTGAGCCTGTGGATGGATAAGATAGGCCACCTGTAGCGATTATTATTGCGTCGGCGTGGTAGATGCCGTTGTTGGTTTGGATGGTATAGGTATGGGCATTGTGTCCGCTTTTAGGTTGTTGGTTGGTTAAGATAATGTCGCGAACTGTGCAGTTTAGCTCTACCTTAACACCATTACGGCGC
>WQVV01000268.1 GCA_009785665.1 Defluviitaleaceae bacterium | reverse complement strand
CATGGCTTGACAAGTATCGTCGCTTTTGGAAAAATTGCGAACGATACACCGATACACTTGCTCAACTTGTCACTTTGGCTTTCGTTCGCTTGATTTTAAGGAGATATTAAACAGGCTCTTACAAGTGACACCTATTCCCATTTTATAGCAGTTTCCTAGCATATAAAAAAGCGGCACCGCCGCATTTCGCCGATTACATGCATTAGCAAGCTAACACATACGTCTCGAAGCCATAAGCAGTTTCCTAGCCTATAAAAAAGCCTGCGGTTTATTCAAACAGACCGCAGGCTTTAACATTGGAGCATTTATAAAGTATCGTGTTTAAGACACAAGCGCACCCTTCGCGCTTAGAAGGCGTTCGTTATTTGGGAAGAAGTTCAGCCCTATTTCTAGTGCGCGAACGGCATCATCTTGGAAGCCATGGTAAAAAGAATTTAACGCGGTTAGCAAGTATTTTTCTGGGCAGTTGAAAGAAGATGCTAGTAGTTTGTCCAAGCCTGCGACTACGGCTTCGTTGTTGCCCAAAATTAGCTGCATTCTTACATCTGCTTCTGTTCTAAGGTAATCCAGTGCAGACATGTCTGCTGATGCTGGATATTGTTTGCAAAAATCTTCGTAGAAGGTGAAGCCTAGGCGTAGTGGGTTTGTATCGTCTAGCATGGCTACAGCCATTTCTACTGATAGTGTTATGTCGTGGTCTTCAATTTTGTTTAGGCAGTCTATGAATCTTGAGATTACGTGTTCTTCGGCGGCTATTCTTGTGCCGTTTTCGGTGGGTTGTGCTATTGCGTGTCTGCATTTGTCGATGATTTTGCCCTCTACTTCTGCGCGTCTATTTGATAGTTCAGCGCATTCTAGTATAACGTCATCGAAAAATGACACTAGCACGTCAATTGCGGCTACGTATGATGGGGCGGCATCAATGTCGCTTTCAGAAATGTTTGCCAGCGTTTCGCATAGTTGATTTATGCGGGTGTTGGCTAGGTTAAGCCATTCATTATTGGCTGGGTTGCCCGCGACAAACATTTCCTCGGAAAAAATTCCTGCCTTGGCAGAGGAGTAAATTTCATTATGCTTGTCCTGCGTCTGTTGTAAACTTGAGATATTCATTTTTTTCCCTTTCTAGTGGTTCTGCTTGCGTGAATGTAGCCCGCAATTAGCAATGCCGCAGAAACCACGGCAAACAATGCCGCCATAATTTGATTGGTGGGAAGTCCCGTGTTAAAGAAAATCATTTGGTCGGTACGAAGGCTTTCTAGGAAGAAACGGATTATGCCATAGCCTAGGAAGTAGTACAAAACGATTTCACCGCCAAAACGCTTATGCGGGCGGTAGATTAACAGCGCGACCATTAGTAAAAAATTAAATGCGGCTTCGTAGAAAAAAGTTGGGTGTACTTGAAAATATTCTGTGCCATAGGCGTAAACAATATTCTCCAACATTTCAGCGGTGATATGGCGTGGTGGTGGCGATAAAAAAGAACCAGAAACTTGGTCAACCCGAATACGCATGGCAAAAAGGCCATCAGTGTAACCACCAAAAGCCTCACGATTGAAGAAATTTCCGAATCGCCCAATCACCTGCCCCAGAAGCATACAAGGTGCGCCAGTATCGGCGATTGTGGTGAACGGAATTTTTTTACGTAATCCGATAATAAGGGCGGCAAGGGCCGCGCCAATAATCCCGCCATAAATAGCAAGACCGCCTTCGCGAAAACTAAAAAACACGCTAAAGAATGCGGCTAAACTATCAACTCTTTCGCTAAAAATCAAATAATGCGTGCGAAGTCCAACCAGCGCGAGTGGAACGCCCAGAAGCATAAGGTCAACATAATCGTCAACCTTCTGCCCCGAGCGTTTCACCCACCAAATACCAAGCCCGAACGCCGCGACAATACCAAGCACAACGCAAACCGCGTACATATAAATTGAAACATTTATAAAGGGAACGGTAAACAGCACAGTGGGAACATTACGGAAGGATATGCCCAAATGGGGAAACCAAATATCGGGCGCGTATTCTGGTGTCATGTAGATTACAACCTCAAATCAATTGAATTTGTATTTGTTTCGTCGTCTTCTTCGTTGACGCGTTCGGAAATTGTGGAGCGTTCGCGGTATATGCGAAGTTGTTCTTCTTGCATGTTTTGGCTATCGCGGTACATCGCGCTTACTTGGCGGTTGATATTCGCGGTAAGGCGAGAAATTCCCACGTTAAGATTAGCGTAATGCCGTGCCGTGAATGCGTCAGGGCGAGTAAGCGGGTTGTCGTTGAATAATGTGGCTGGCTCCATTGGCCCCATAAGGCTATCAGCATTTTCGCGATTTCTGTCACGCACAAAATTCATAATGTCTGCATTTGCGGCGCGTTGTAGGCGCATTTCGGAATCGGCTTCGCCACGTAGACGGCCTGCCTCTGCTGACATTGATGCCCGTGTACGCGAAAGCGTATTAATGTTATCCATACGCACGCCAATCATGGTCAAGTTGCGGATTGCTGAACGTTCGGCAGCTGCTTCAAGTTCTTCGTCCGTTTTGTTTTCTACGTTGTTGTTTTGATATGCGCGCTCACGTTCGCGCATTCTCTCGTCCATTTCCTGTTGCTGTCTTTGTAGTTCGCGCTCTATGGCAATTTGTTCGCGCTCGGCGCGTGCCATAAAGATGTTGTTAATCTGCTCATGCAACATGGATACCGTCATGTTGATTACATCGTCTTCCATGTCAGAATCTTGTACGCGAAGAATCTCGTCACGCAAATGCTCTATGCGTAGGTTTTCCGATTCGCGTATACGCATTTCACGCTCTTGCGCGGCTATGCGTTCCTGCATTGGGTCGCGTCTTTGCCCAGCGCGTGTATTCCCTTGGCGATTAGCACGACTTAACGTATTCTGATTGTTTAAGCGGAAAATCCCGTCGCGTTCCTGCGCGGCTTGTGTTTCCGCCGCTTGAGCGGCAGTCGCCCCAGTTCCTGCGAAGTTGCTGAAAAATGCTCTCATACTCATGATTTCACTTCCTTCTTGTAGATTTTCTTATTTCAAATCGAAACGCCTATATGAATATCGGTTGATTTTCCTTAAATATTTAACTTTTTGCCGATTTTACCGAACTCACTTCTCCCGCGCACACTGCATATCCCGCTAAATCTATAAAGCTATCCATATTTGATTCGCCTGTTGCAATTCTTGCGATTTTTAACAAACTCATCATGATTGCAATGTCTGTTGCATTCAGTGGTTGTTGAAGTGTTTCCCCACGATTAGTTAAATAAACATTCCAAAAATCGGCTATAGCTCTAAAATTATCTTCTGGCTCGCCGTAGGAACTGTTCCTTTCCGTGTTTACGCATTTTGAAACCTCTGCAATTATATCTGCTCTGGTCAATGAATTTCCCTCCCTTGTCTTACAGTACAATGCAGTATATCACATAGATACCAAAATCAACAATATCCCTGCGTATGTTGCTACAACGCAGTTTGGTGCTGAAGGCCCAAATCATAACAGACTAACACAACAGGAAATAACGGAACGCCAAATTATGCGTGAAGTGTTTAGCCGTGTTGATGGTGGCCTAGAGCATCTTGCAGAGGTTGCACGAATTGGCGGTGGCCAAGTTTCCACTATGCAAAGCGCAGGCACTATCGTTACACAGCACTCGGAAGCTATACGCAACCAAACTATGGATATTGTGCGTGAAATGATGGGGCGAGAAGAAGATGGTTCATTACGAATGAACACACTTCAGCAGTTACTAGGGCGTGTTGCCACTACGCAAATGGCACGCTTTTTGGTCAATTTTCCGCCACTCTGCGTCGGGATTTCACTTGCGTCCTTCTAGGACGCGGCGCGAAACCCTCCTTGATTGACGAAAAAT
>WQVV01000267.1 GCA_009785665.1 Defluviitaleaceae bacterium | reverse complement strand
CCAAACCCCCTCTCCAAAAAATTTTAACATTTGCGCCTTTACTTGATTAGAAATATAATGAAGCTAAAAAAGCCGCAAAAAAGCGGGGTCAAGGGGACTGCGTCCCCTTGCAGGGGTATTGGGGACAGCGTCCCCAAGGTCTTAAATCTTTTGACCTTAAATCTTTTGACTTTAAATCTCTTGACCTTAAAGGAGACATAGTATGCCTTTGATTTTGCCTAAGGTTGGTTCGTTTGAGTATGAGGAAAAGCGTTCTAAGTTTTTGGGGTATTGCGCGCCTGTTGCTTCGGAGAGCGCGGCTAGGTTGGTTATTGCGGAAATTCGTGCGGCACACCCCCGTGCTAATCATCATGTGTTTGCTTATGAAGTTACGGAGGGTAATATTGTTCGCATGAGTGATGATGGCGAACCTCATGGTACGGCGGGTATGCCTGTGTTGACGGTTTTTCAGAAGACGGGCGTTATTGATTATGTATGTGTTGTTACGCGGTATTTTGGCGGAACACTCTTGGGTGCGGGTGGGCTTGTTCGTGCGTATACTAAGGCGGCTAAAGGCGCGATGGAAGCTGCCGCGCCAACAGAGCTGATTATTTATAAGAAGTACCGCGCTGTGTGTGCCTATCCGAAATTTGACAAGGTGAAGTACGACCTAGACAAAATAGGCATAGAAATTCTGCATACGGATTACACAGACGTATGCACGCTAACCGTACAAGTAAAAGAAGCCCACACCATGCAATTTATGCAGGGCGTGGGCTACGATTACGAAATAACCGAGATTTAGCCAATACCAATAGATTGTAACATTGTGAAAATTTCTTCTGGAGAACTCCCTGTGCTTCGTATGCGAATAGCTGTATCGTTGTGTAAAATATTAATGCTAGTAGTGTAAGCACTTTCAATCTCCCCATTTGTGCCATGTCCGAATATGTTTGTTTTGTTATTTATTAGATCTAGGGTAACGTCTTCCGCTAGAACTAGGAGGAAGGGTTCGGAAAATGCCATAGCGGAGAATGCCGTAGCTGCTTGCCCAATCGTGCGTTGGTAAGCGAAGCGTGATACCCATTGATGTATTGATTCAGGTTCGTTGGGGGTGTATATCCATTGTAATTCTTCTTCGGAGGGTTCAAAAATACTCCATGTCAAAGTATTGGGCCAGTCATGCCACAATAATTCTAACATGTTTTCTCTTGTGTTTATATTTCGTGAAATCACGAAAACTGGCGTTGGAATGCTCATGTTGCGCGTAGGATTAAACTCATATTGTATATCAACTGGACTTGCCACCATTTGGCTGAATCGTTCGGGGATTGTGGCGGGGCTTGGTACGAATGCTCCGAACTGTACATCGTTTTGTGCCATTTCAAAGCTTAGACGGTCGTTGCGAAAGCCCGTGAAATCCAGTTGCGGCGCGACCACATTGAAATCTAATCCACCGTTTGATATTGTGCGGTTTACGCTTTCTGTTAGGCGTTGCTTGCCTTCTTCCAAAAACTCGCGAGTGTCCATTGTGCGGATTGCGTAGGTGTTGCCCTCAAACATAAAATCCGCGCCCAATTGATATAATTCTCCCCAGAAATTGTACGTCCATGCAGTCACGGCTACACCTTGTACATATGAATGCGCGGGCTGTTCTCCACGCTCTACATTGTAAAACGCCATGTCAAACCATGTGCGTTCGCCCGTCCACATGGTAAATTCCAATGCCGTGTTTACTTGCGAAAATAATAACATCTCGCCTTGATTCCAAGTGCGGGTCACACCATCACTGGCTCGGACAATTGGTATTGCGTTTAACTCTTCAATGGCTTGGGTAATTTCGGCTGGAGTCATAGCCAATATCATTGCGTCTCTTCGGAATGCTTGAAACTCTTGCGAACGCCTAAAATCGTACATCGCTATTTCAAATGGCGTTTGTGGCATTACATATTCAAACGTGATGGAATCGATTTCAAATATACTTGGAGTATACGAAGTTACAAAACCATTGTATTCAAATTCAAATGCAGGGCGGAGCCTGTGGTTTCTGCGCTGTTCTGTTTCACTCGCGCTAAATCGGATTAACTCACCCGTGGGGTCGTATAAGGCTGTTCCATGTCGCAACGTAGTCATGCCAGGCACTGGCATAACATTACGTCCTCCCAGCCATATTGAGTAATCATCATGTGTACGGAAAAATCTGCCCCCTGTGTTTACTCGTACTTGCGCAAAGGTTAGCTCGTACATATTTTCCAACGCGACTTCGTCGAGGGATTCTGCTTCATTGGGATTATCCGTGCTGTTGCCTGATGTCGCGTCATTTTCATAGTACCACTGGCGGAATAATGTTGGCCCTGTTCGTATTCCCAAGAAAATTAACGCCATCACTGCCGCTACTCCCAGTAGTGGTAGTATTGTTCGGCCGCGCTTCGCTTCTATACGCTCGTATGTTGCTTGCTGCGAAAGCCGCTCTTGTACGTCGGCTTCTAGTTTTATGCTGTCCATGTATTCTTTGTATTCTTTCATTGCGCTAACTCTCCTCCCAATTCTTCGCCGAGCATTCGCCGCGCTCGCGTAAGCTGTTGCCGTACCGTGGATTCCTTCTGCACCGTGATTTCCGATATTTCCCTAGTCGTGTATCCTTCGTAGTAAAACAAATGTATAACCATGCGATACTTCACAGGCAACGATAATACCGCCGAAACTACGTCCCGTTGTCCCTCGTCTCGCGCTGGATATATGTCCAATAACGGTACGCGCATCTTCCACCAACTAGAACGTAGGCGGCTTCGGCAACAGTTAATCGTTACTCGCATCAACCATGCCGCCTCGTGCGTGTATGATTCAAATTGCGGTTGCTTCTCCATGTACTTCACAAACACATCCTGTACTATGTCCTCCGCATCCGCTCGGCCTTTCATAATCGCTAGGGCCGCTCTGTATAGTCGCTGTTCATTTCGACCTACTATTCCTATATCCACACTCTCACCTCTTTCTTTCGTTTTTTTACTTGGGAAACTGCGTTTGACTTCAAGACGTATACACAGCTTTCCAACTGCCAACGCATGTTATCGGCGCAAGTGTCGAAACGGCTATGCCGCTTTTCACTCATATCTTATACGCTCCAGCATACCCATTTGCCACATCAACTTCAAAAAAATTTTTTTCCATCACCAAGCTTGCACATATCACTTTTTTATGATATATTACCCCTCGCTTAGTTTTAGCATAAGACATAGGCATGGGGATATGGCGCAGTTGGGAGCGCGCTTGAATGGCATTCAAGAGGTCAGGGGTTCGACTCCCCTTATCTCCACGACCAACAAAAAGCCTTGAAAATTAATTTTTTCAAGGCTTTTGTTTGAAGATGAGGGAGTAAAAGTATGGAATTAAATTACCGACAAATAGCAAATATTGCACAGACCTATAAAACTTTATTCTGGGAATACTTAGAACGAGATGATGGGTCTAACCCTAATATCAATATCATTCCATATATTGTTAATGCTTCTCTTGCGTGTGAGATGTACATGAAAGCTCTAATTGTTCATTTTGACCCCTCTTGTACCGAGGCACAACTAAAAAAATGGGGGCATAAACTCGATGTCCTTTTTAATGAGTTGCCGTGTGATGTGAAAATTAGAATTAAAACCAAAATTCCCGATAGTGAAATAAAAAAGAGATGTGATCAACAGAGTTCTGATTTCGCCAAGATTATACAAAATCCAGAGACGACAAACGAGCATAGAGAGATTATAAAAAAAATTATTAAAAATTCTCCTTCAACATTTGATGAAATGTTATCTGCTCATAAAAATACTTTTGTTGAATGGAGATATTATTTTGGTAATGATGGAACAGAAAAAAAATATTGTAGTGAATGGTTTTTAGCAAGTTTCATTATGGAATTG
>WQVV01000266.1 GCA_009785665.1 Defluviitaleaceae bacterium | reverse complement strand
TAGGGAGTTTGACTACGGGCCACAATCGGGCTGGATGTTCACGCTTAACGGAGTATTCCCACAATTCGCCGCCGCCAGTGCCCAGCTATCAAATGGCGACCGCGTAGAATGGCTATTCACAATAAACCTAGGGGAAGATGTAGGCGGAGGAACTTTCCAACCACCGCCGCCCCCTCCGCCACGACCTCCCGTAAATGTCACAAACGAAGAAAACGAAGAAGATGAAGACGAAGAAGAACTAACCCCTCCAGAAGCAAACGAAGAACCCGAGGAATCCCCTGCCACAGAAAACAACGCCCCCCAAGAAACAGAAACAGAAAACGAAATCAACGAAACAGTCCCAATCGTTCCAATAACGCAATGGACAAACCCTTTCGCTGATGTCACGCCCAACGACTGGTTTTACCCTGCCGTGCAATTTTTGTACACACGCGGTATAATGTCTGGAACGGCACAGGGGCAGTTCTCGCCAAATTCAAACATCACCCGCGCAATGATTGTAACAATGTTATGGCGGCTGGAAGGCGAGCCAATTCTAACCACCAGCGAAAGCCTATTCGCAGATGTCGCACCAACTGCATGGTATTCAAATGCAATCGCATGGGCAGGAGCAAACAACATTGTAAGCGGCATAGGTGGCGGATTATTCGCGCCAAGTAATAATATTACACGCGAACAATTCGCAGTAATCCTTTACAATTATGCGAGGTTTGCCAATGCCGACACCTCCAACAGCGCGACAGCCGCCAATTTGAATATCTTCGACGATGCAGAAAACATCTCGCCATGGGCATTGGAAGCAATGGCATGGGCAATTGAAAACGGCATTATCACAGGACGCACGGCGACAACCCTAGCCCCAAGCGGAACAGCCACCCGCGCAGAAGCCGCCGCAATGCTACAAAGATTTATCGAAAGCAAAGAGGGATAAAATGCGAAAAATTATTTGTTTCATGAGTATAGCAATATTAATTTTCGCGCTGATACTGGGTACAACATACCCAGTATCGGCCGCGACAGAATCTAACGAACTTGACCAAGCAATATCACGCACATCAATGTACCTGCTGCAAAGAGTACGCGTCCCTCAAGTAGGCACTGTAGGCGGCGAATGGACAATTATTGGTTTAGCGCGAAGTAATCAACCCGTGCCGCCGTTATACTTTAGGCGATATTTCCGCGCAGTAGAGCAGCATGTCCGTCAGCAAAACGGCGTTTTAGACACGCGCAGAATAACAGAATACTCACGAGTAATCTTAGGGCTAACAGCGGCAGGATTCGACCCGCAAAATGTAGGGGGAGTTGACCTAACCCTACCACTGGGCGATTTCGAGCGAACCACATGGCAAGGAATCAACGGCGCGATTTTCGCACTACTAGCCCTAGACAGCCTAGACTACGAAATTCCAATCAATCGCGCAGCAACAACCCAAGCCACTCGTGAATTATATGTAG
Organism: Defluviitaleaceae bacterium; assembly: GCA_009785665.1. GTDB lineage: Bacteria > Bacillota > Clostridia > Lachnospirales > WQUN01 > WQVC01. The sequence goes on along the minus strand of WQVV01000266.1, from coordinate 2,436 downwards.
CAGAAATATTGAGCCAACAAGCTCCAAATGGCGGCTGGAGTCTAACAGGCGTTTCCGACACAATCGACCCAGACATAACAGGAATGGCACTACAAGCCTTGGCAAAATACCAAGAAGGCCCACAAGTATCAGACGCAATAGAATCCGCACTAAACTTCATATCAAGCATACAAAATGAATACGGCGGATTCACAAGAACAAGAGGCGAACCAACAGTAGAAAGCACCGCGCAAGTGCTAGTAGCCCTAACAGAATTAGGCATTCCCCTAGACGACCCCCGTTTTGTGCAAAATGGAAACACTGTACTGGATAATTTATTAAGCTTCCAAAATCCAAACGGAAGTTTCCGTCACACCCTATGTAACCCCGCAAGTAATCTGCTATCCACCGAAACAGGATTATACGCGCTAGTAGCGGCACAACGCGCCCGCGACGGGCAAAACAGCCTATACCGTATGGGGGCAGAGCAATGAAAAAACCAGCAATTCTATGGACGACAATCGCAATCGCGGTTGTAATTATCGTAGCGTTTTTCTTTGCACGAAGCGGAACGCAAGAAACATACGAACTTCGCGAATCCTTCACCGTAACCCTATCGGTAAACGCGAATACAATTCCTCACCATGAACTCGTCCCCGAAGACGGCGTAATTTTCCACGCAACAGAAGTAACCGCCTACGAAGGCGAAAGCGTATTCGACGTACTAAACCGCGAAATGCGCAACGCAGGAATCCACCTAGTAGTGCGTCGCACTCCTATTTTTGATTCCGTGTACATCGAGGCAATAAACAATATCTTCGAGTTCGACGAAGGCCCGCTGTCTGGCTGGAAGTATCGCGTAAATGGCGAATTTATCAGCATTGGCGCGTCGTTATACCTAGTGCAACCAGACGACGTAATCGAATGGCTATACACCTTAGACCTAGGTCGCGACATAGGGCTATACGAATGAACCGCCAAGCTCATACTTTTTCAGAGTTCCACCCAGTAGTAAGCCTTTTATACTTTGTCGCGATACTTGGGTTTTCTATGTTTATAATGCATCCAATCGCCCTAGTTATTTCGTTTTCATGCGCAGGAATTTACGCTATTTACCTAAACGGCAAAGCCGCAATAACCAGCCTAAAATATATGATTCCGCTACTGCTACTAACCGCTATACTTAACCCACTATTCAACCATCGCGGCGTAACAATTTTGGCATATCTTCCAAACGGCAACCCGCTAACCCTAGAATCCATAACCTACGGAATCGCCGCCGCCATAATGCTAATCACAGTAATCACATGGTTTACATGCCTAAACAAAATTATCACGGGCGAGAAACTCGTTTATCTATTCGGCCGAGTCTCGCCCGCGCTTGCGTTAATTTTAGCAATGTCGCTACGCTTCGTACCCCGCTTTATAGCTCAAATGCGGGTCATTTCTCATGCCCAAAAATGCATTGGACAAAAACGCGGCATAAAAACAATTTCAATTCTACTAACATGGGCGTTGGAAAACGCAATAGAAACAGCCGACAGCATGAAAGCTCGCGGTTACGGTCTGCCCAACCGAACAGCCTTTTCAGTATTCCGCTTCCGCAAACGCGACGGTTATGCCATAGCATATATATCAACCTGCATAATCTGCATAACATGGAGCGCAGTCACAGGCGCATTATACTTCCGATATTTCCCCACCATTGGCGGCAACGAATCAAGTACGCCCTTGGCCTTCATAGCCTATCTAGCCCTAGGTATTCTCCCAATAGCCGTAAACTTTAAAACGTAAGTTCTAGGACAGGTCTACTATTGCGGTGCGAGCCAATTCATCACAACGTTCGTTTTCGGGATGGCCTGCGTGGCCTTTTACCCAGTGGAAGGTTACTTTGTGTGTTTTTAGCAATTCTAATAAAGTTTCCCAGAGGTCGGGGTTTAGGGCTGGGTCTTTTTTGTTGCGCATCCAGTTGTTTGCCTTCCAACGAATTGCCCAACCCTTTTCTATTGCGTCTACTACATATCTGGAGTCGGAGTATAGGTTCACAGTGCAAGGTTCTTTTAGTAGCTGTAGGCCTTTTATTACGCCCATTATTTCCATGCGGTTGTTGGTGGTTTTTGGTTCGCCACCAGAAATTTCTTTGCGGTGATTACCGTAGATTATTACCGCGCCATAACCGCCAGGCCCTGGATTGCCCGAACATGCGCCGTCTGTGTAAATGGTTACTGTTTTCATATTTTTTGCCATTCGCTGAAGCGTAAAAATTGGTCGCCCGCGTTCCTTTCTTTGCAATCTTTCACAATTCCTTCAATAAAGCGCGTGCTATTAGTAAATCTGTTGGGGTGGTGATTTTGATGTTTGCTGGGCTTGAGGGTACTATGTGTACCTTCGTGCCTATGCGTTCGGCTAATGCACTGTCGTCTGTTGCTTCGCTTAGATAACTGTTTTCTTCCGCCG
>WQVV01000265.1 GCA_009785665.1 Defluviitaleaceae bacterium | reverse complement strand
TGCACAGGCAGGCACAGTGGAACTTCTCGAATGGCGATACGCCCGCAGTGTAATGACACGAGGCACACCCGCAACGGTAATTGATGTACGCACAGGGCTAACATGGCAGATTGCGTCATTCTCTAATGGAAATCATTCAGATGTAGAGCCACTCACTCCCGAAGACACCGCCACCATGTTACAAGCGTTTGGCGGAACATGGACATGGACTCCACGTCCAGTGGTTGTAATCATAAACGGAAGGACACTAGCGGCATCAATAAACGGAATGCCCCACGCTGGGTCTACACGCGATAACAATATGAATGGGCATATTTGCCTACACTTCCTAGGTTCAACCACGCACACAAGCGCGCCGCAACATGTTCGCGACCATCAAGCCGCCGTAATGGAAGCCTATAGAACGGCATCGAACTGGTAGCCATGACAATTATATACAAACTGGAAAATAATTTATATGTAAACATGACAAATGCCTGTCCGTGCGACTGCGTTTTCTGTATAAGAAACACCAACGACGGCATGAACGAAGCCGAATCGCTATGGCTAGAGCGCGAACCAACTTTGGAAGAAATAAAAGCCGCCTTTGACGAAGCCGCAAAAAGTCCAGATTTTTCGCAAATAGAAGAAGTAGTATTCTGCGGTTTTGGCGAACCAATGGAACGCGCCGACGACGTAATAGAAGTAGCAAAATATATTCGGCGGCACAGCCGCATTTCGCCGCTGACCTGCGTTGGCGAGCTAACGTATACGTCTCGAAGCCATGAACAGTTGCAACAAGAAAGTAGCAAAAAAACGCGACTTAACACAAATGGTTTAGTGCGTTTGATTAATCCAAGCTTTGACATGACAAAATTATCTGAACTAGATTCCGTATCCATATCGCTAAACGCCGACGACCGCAACGAGTATCTTCGATTAACCCGCACGCGCTTTGGAGCGTCTGCATATGACGAAATGCTAAACTTCGCTAAAGACGCAAAAAAATACACCAACGTAACCTTATCAGTAGTAGCAGTAATCGACCCACACAGAATCAGAAACTGTCAACAAATTGCAAACACCCTTGGCATTCCGCTAAGGATTCGATATGTTTGAAATACCTTCCTTTCATTGCCTCCTCCTTAGGGCTCGGATATTATTCCGAGCTTTTTTTTGCTAAGAACCTGCGGTCAATAAAATTGCGCCGAAGTGGCGTAAAAACGGAATCTTTCAGCGGTTTTGTGACTCTATATTTAAAAAAATATAGGCTATAATGCGGGGCATGGTTTCGCAGAAGGAGGAAGTCCAAGCGAAGCGAGCTGGGACTTCCCCCTTTTGCGCGGTACAACTTATACCATTCCCAGCTCAAAACCTGTGTTTATTTGCGAGGATTTTTGTGCAAGTGCAAGGAAGCAGAAACCGCGCGCACCCAAAGGTGCGTAAGGCTTTCTGCTGACGTAGCAATTGCGCAAAAAGACCGCAAATAAACACAGGTTTTGGGCTGGGAATGGTATTACCTAGAATCCGTCAGATGAAGCATTGTTACGTTTGTTGTTTAACCACTCCATTGTTTCTTCAAATCGGCCGCTTTTTTGGCTGGTTTTTAAGTTACCATTAACAGCCGCCTAAAAGTCAACTTTTTCGTATATCGTTTTCATTATGAAGTAGGACGCGACAAAAATAACTACAGAACCCACAAAAACTGACGGCGATAAAACATACACAGAAATACCCGCCCTCTCGGCAATGATGGGAACTAGGACTTGTACCAGTGTAGGTGCCAGCAGCCCGATTATCCATGCCGCAAAATTGCCAATAAAAAGACTAAGTATGAAGCATAAGCCTATGGCAAGAAACGCCGTACCATAAAGATGCAATGAAGAAAGTATGGCAGAAGCAAACCCATAGTTAAACCATTGCTCATTAATGGCGGTGCTTATGCCTATGCCAATGGTTAGGATAATTCCGCCAAAAACAGCCGCAATAGTTACAGATAAATATTGCGCCTTTAGCAAGTAGCTTCGTTTAATGGGTAATGACACTTGGAAGCGTTCCCATCTGCCCTCGTTTTCGCTCATGCCTGCCAGTACTTGCAAGGGAAAATAAATCATACACGCCATAAAGAACATCATTTGTATCATCTCTATCTCTGAAGCCAAATAGATGACACCCAGTACTAGGGCATAGGCGAGTGCGCCCAAAACCTTACTTCTTGTCTTAAACCATGTAAGGGTTAGTAAACCACGCATTGGGTTATTGGTTGTCATTTGCCCTCTCTCCTTTCACTAGCATAAGCATAATTTCTTCGATTGTAATATTGTCAATTACAATATCACGATACTTCTGCTCGGCGGTTTTTCTGTCGTTAATAAGCGCGTCAATTTGATAATCATGCTTTCTAAATGCTAGTATATCGGCCTTGTCTAGCTGTTCAAATTGCGCCGCTTTGCAACGCATAACACCGTATTTATAAATCAAATCGTCTTTTGATTCGGTAAAGACTATACTGCCATCATGTATAAATGTGATGTAATCGGCAACTTTTTCAAGGTCGCTGGTTATGTGTGACGATAGCAAAATAGATTTATTTTCGTCGGTTACGAAGTCCAAAAATACATCCAAAATCTCGTCACGCATGATGGGGTCTAGCCCGCTTGTGGCTTCGTCCAGCACCAACAGTCTTGGTTTGTGGGCAAGTGCCACGGCTATATTCAGCTTCATTGACATTCCGCGAGAATACGCTTTTATGCTCTGCTTTTCGGGTAGCTTGAACTTTTTTAAATAGTCCAAATACAAATTATCGTCCCACTTGGAAAACATATGCCGCATTGCCGACGCAATTTGCGTAGGTGTCAGATATGCGGGAAAGCAGTTTGTGTCATACACAACGCCTATGTCATCACGAATATCCGTGCTGTCATTGGTCATTTCACGCCCGAAGATTGTAACCGTTCCGCTATCTTTAATAAGCGTGTTCAAAATACAGCCGATTGTTGTGCTTTTGCCCGCTCCGTTTTCGCCAACAAACCCCATAATTGCCCCGCTCGGTATTGACATGGAGACATCATTTAAGCGGAAGCTGGAATTTTTATATTGCTTATTCAAGCCCTTAACTTCCAAAATTGTACTCATGTTTAATCCTCCCCTTTGTAAAATATTTTCAGCATTTCAATAAGTGTATCAAGCGAAATGTCGTATGTTCGCCCAATTTCGGCGGCTTGCTGTAGAAATTCTTCTGCTCTTTTTTGTTGCTCCTCTTGCACAAAATCTTTGTTCTGTGCCGATACAAAACTTCCGCGCCCTACAGTAGTTTCGATAAACCCGTCGCGCTGCAAATTTTCATACGCCGTCTTAACCGTGATTACACTAACATGCGTAGATTTCGCCAACTCCCGCATAGATGGTAGCGGCGCACCCGTTTGCAATTCGCCATTCATTATCATTGCTTTTATTTGTGTGGCTATTTGGTCATAAATTGGCTTGCTGGTGTTACTGCTGATTATTATATCTATAGCAATCCCTTCCTTGTGTTTTGTAGTGTGTATATTTGATATGCACAATATATCATGATAGGGATTGTCGTGTCAACGCCTTTTTTTGCTATTCCTCCTTTTTGTTGTACCTGCATATCATTTAAGACAAAAACCTCCCTGTCAAGAAAACAAAAAAAACTCCAACCCAAAGGGCTAGAGCAAGCAAAGCGCAACCTTGCCGATTTCATAGAAAGGAATGAACTATAATGGCTACGAATTGGAAAGATTTCAAAGAATCATTGAACCTCACCCCAGAAGAAAAAAAACTCATAAGCTTAGAGCCTGTTTAATATCTTGAAAATTGCTACCAACTGTCATAAAATGTGTTAAAAGCGCAGGGGGCAAGCAAATGAGAAAAGCGTATCCTAGCGATATAACCCGAGAGCAATACGAGAT
>WQVV01000264.1 GCA_009785665.1 Defluviitaleaceae bacterium | reverse complement strand
GTTGTGAAAATCGCAAAAGCGGCTATGGTTGCAAAACCTCGTGGAGTTTCGGACGCTGTGCTTGAGGCTTTTCTGCGTGACGCAAAACGTATTAGTGGCACGGTTAAATCGCTTTTCGCAAAATTTGAAACTATTGCCGACGAAAGCTGGGACAGTAGGGATTTAGAACTTTACACAATTAATGTTCACGGAATAAAATCCGCGCTTGCTAACATTGGCGAAGCTGACCTTTCAGATGTTGCGGCTATGTTGGAGCAGGCAGGGCGTGATGCTAATACGTCGGTAATACGCGCTGAAACAACAGGTTTTATCGCAGAACTTGACCAAATTGCAGAAATCCTTACGCCAGAAGAAAAACCAATTGCTAAAGGGCAAGATGCGGATATGCTACGCGAAGGATTAAAGGCCATCATAAAAGTATGCGAAATCCATAATCGCACAGACGCACGAGATGTTTTGTACGAGATTGGAAAATATGCTTGGACTGGCGAAACAAAAGCATTCTTGGGCAAATTATCGGCGTATCTTCTTCACAGCGAGTTTGACGAAGCGATTGCAGGAATCGAAGAATTTTTGAAAAAAAACACAGCCTTCCTACTCGAAAAATTAAACCAAATAGCAGATGCCTGCAAGGACTTCGACCCCGACCTCGCTTACGACATACTCGAAGAACTAAAGGCGCAACCACTGCCCCGAAATATCAAAAAGGCATTTAAAGAAATCAGCCAGCAATTGTTACATGGAGACTATGAAAAAGCCGCCGATACGGCGTTGAATATTAATGTGAGGTGACGTATGAGTGACAAAAAATCAATCGTGGTAGTAGACGACAGCGACATGGTTTTAACACAATGCCGAGAAATGCTTGGCGAAGAATACCGCGTGCGCACGCTTAATTCCGCACTAAACTTGCTACGAATCGCGCCATCAATAAAACCCGTTCCAGACATGATTTTATTGGACATCGAAATGGAAGAAATGAGCGGCGCGGAAGCCCTGCCAGAAATCCGCTCCACTGCTGGCTGGGAAAACGTCCCAATACTATTGCTTACCTCTTGGAGCGCGGATTTCCTCTTCGACCATCTTTTCTTAAACGGCGTAATGGACGTGATTCACAAGCCCATTATCCCTTCCGTGATGCACGCAAGAATCAAAAACTATTTAAAACTCGCGGAGCTTTCTAAGGCGTAAGATGATTGGAATTATTTATTTTGTTGTAATTTTGCTGTCGTGCATCCTTGGCGCAATTGTTGGGCTTGGTGGCGGGGTTTTTGTGCGCCCAATTTTTGATGCAGTTGGCTATCATAATGTTATGAACATATCGTTTTTTGCAAGCAGTGCAATTCTAACAATGGCCGCCGTTTCCACCATAAAAAAACTCCGCGACGGCACAGAAATTGATTACAAAATCGCATTGCTTATTTCCAGCGGCGCGGTAATCGGCGGCGTGCTGGGAAATTTAGCGTTGGAGCATCTAATAAGTGTTTTCGAGTTTGAAGCCACTGTTCAGCGTGTGCAAATTATTTTCACCGTTATTTTTCTGGGGCTTTCCATTTTTTTAACAGCAAAAAGCACCTTGCGCTTTGAATTAAAGAGCAAGGTGCTTTGCTTCGCTTTGGGGATTTTTTTAGGTGCGGAAGCCGCTTTTTTGGGCATAGGTGGCGGCCCTATAAACGTACCAATTCTAATGATTTTTTTCGGATTTAGTATAAAAGTTGCGACGGCGTATTCTATTGTGATTATTTTTTTCTCGCATCTTTCGCGTCTTGTTACCATGGGGTTTACTGTAGGGTATGGCTACTTCGACTTGCATATTCTGGTTTTTGTGATTCCTGCCGCCGCTTTGGGCGGGTTAATTGGCGCGCAATTTAGCAAAACTTTCTCCGAAGAAACTGTGAAAAAATTATTTCTAGTAACCATTTCTGCGGTTATTGTTTTGAATATTGTTAATGGGCTGTTTATTATTTAATATTTTTCCACTCTGAAACATTGAAATGCGCCCCGCCAATAAAGTGAAAATTTGACATGTTGCGGGTGGGCGCATTCCAATGTTTGAGGTGGAAAAATATGATAATCTTTCCTGTTGTTCACGCCTGTGGTACAATTGCCCAAAACAATATAGCGATTTCGTTTGAAATTGGGCTTCGTCTGTCGTCAGCCCATTTCAAATCGAAACGCCTAAAAGGAGAATGTACATGAAAAAATGGCTAATCGTTTTGGCTATGTTATTGATTTTGATTTTTGCTGCTTGCGGCAACAGGTTCGCGCCAATGGATTATGACTACGCATTTGAAGGGACTATTGCGGAAATGAACAACACCAACGAGCTACAGCCCGAATTACTACAAGAGCAAGTACCAGAGCCAACACCAGAACCAACTCCCGAACCAACCCCACCACCACGCCGCGCCGCGATAGAAGCCCCTCAAGATGAAGGCGACGGGTTACACTGGGTAGGTGCGTGGTCAACATCTATGTATTTTGGTGATGTAAACAGCGGCAATCAAGGCATTCGTGATACAGGAATTGTTGCGCGTGATAGGCTTGAAAACGCTACACTCAGGCAGTTGATTCGCCCTGCTATTGGTGGCGACACTATTCGCCTAACCTTTTCAAATGAGTTTGGCGAAACACCACTGACTATCAACGCAGTGAGTATTGCAATCGCAAGCGGAAGGGCTGGTACGCCTTGTATCTATACATCTACGAGTACGCCTATTACATTTGACGGAAGCGCGAGTGTCACCATTCCCGCAGGTGAGTTCCTTACTTCTGATTCCGTGGTATTCCCAGTAGATGCATTAGAGCGGGTTGGAGTTTCTATTTACTTCGGCGAAATGCCCGAACGCGTAACAGCGCATATTGCCGCAAGGGCAAACAGTTTTACCGAAGAAGGTGATATGACTTTGGTTGAATCGTTTATGGGGCGCATTAATACGCATTGGTTTGTGTTATGTAATTTTGACGTGCTTGTGCCAGAGCATTACCGTTCGATTGTGGCAATTGGCGATTCCTTGACGGACGGCTTTGGCGTTACTGGCGAAGCCTACACGCGTTGGGTTGATATTTTGATGAACAACCTGCAAGCGCATGAATCCACGCAACATCTTTCCGTGATTAATATGGGTATTGGTGGTAATGGTTTGGTTGGTAGCCCTCATTCTAACCCACCAGCTGTGCGGTATCTCTTCCAGCGTGATGTATTGGAACAACCTGGTGTTGGTTATGTCGTAATTCAAATAGGCGTGAACAATATGGCGTTTTCGCCAAATATTTCGCCCGTGGCTATGATTGAAGCCTATGCCGAATTAATCGAAGCGGCGCACGCGCAGGGCATTAATGTATTCCTCGCAACCATCACGCCCTACACTCCAAGCGGCAGAATAGAGCGCGAGGAATACCGAAACAGAATAAACGACTGGATGCGTCAACAATACGCAGACGGCGTAGTGTACGGCCTAATTGACTTCGACATGCTATTACGCGACCCAGCAAACCCCGCAAGAATCCTACCCGCATACGACCGCGACGGTATTCACCCAACCAATGCGGGTTACAGGCTTATGGGCGAAAAACTGTTTGAGATTTTGTACTCACGATAAATCTAAAATTGCCCACGCCGCAGTAAGTGCGTCGCCAAGTACCCATATATCTGGGGAAAATCCAACGCCTTCCTGCCAAGTGTTTTCTGGGTGAACTAGCTTGTATCTTCCCATACTCACGGGCATTCCTGAATTGGGAAGATACAGCGGCAATCCAGAACTGGTAAGAAGCATCCCAAATGTGTTCTGCCCGATTACTAAAGTGTTTTCGACATTAGTAAATTGGTCTGCGAAAATCTCGCCCGATGACAAAGTGAATCTGTCTACCAGAACAATGATTAATTGCTCATTGTAAATCACTCTGTCGCGGGCGTTTTCTGTGGT
>WQVV01000263.1 GCA_009785665.1 Defluviitaleaceae bacterium | reverse complement strand
TGATGTTCACTTTGGCGAGGATTTTTGCCGTGTCTTGAATAAAGACGTCCAGCAAAACTTAAATATTATCCGTAAAATTGTTCTCAACCATCTTCGCCGTTACAAAGAACTTTCTAAGAACAAAAGTCCTTTTTCTAACATTATGCTTGATTGCCTAATTGACCCTGCCAGTTTGTTTCCCCTTTTCTCATAATCTGAAAACTGATTTCCGTGCAAATCTTTGCATTTGCTTGACAACCTCGCCGCTAATGTGATAGTATTCGTCTTAGACATCGGCGGCGATGTTTTTTTGTCGCCTTATAAACAGCATCTGGCTTCGTGACGTATGCGTAGCTACTGAATGCATGTGAGCAATGCGGCTATGCCGCCAAAACGAGAGCGAGGGATACCAATGCGTACAAAAATTACATTAGCATGTACGGAATGTAAACAACGTAACTACAACACGATGAAGGAAAAAAAGAATCACCCCGACCGCATGGAAACAAAGAAGTATTGCAGATTTTGCAACAAGCACACACCCCATCGTGAAACTAAGTAATTGAGAGGGCATTTGTTATGAATGACGAGAAGAAGACAAAAAAGGAAAAACGCGCAGGTGGCGATAATCCTGTAAAAGGAACATTCCGCGCCTACAAATCGGAATTTAGCAAAATAGTGTGGCCATCACGTTCTACGCTGTTTAAGCACACGGTTACGGTAATCGTGGTATCGTTGATGTTTGGTGTGTATATCGCGCTTAACGACTTCATATTTGGTCAAGTATTCCAAGCCTTTGTGCAGTGGGTAGCGTAATGGAAGAAACATCAAAATGGTATGTGGTGCATACCTACTCGGGCTACGAAAACAAAGTTAAAGCCAACATCGAAAAAATTATTGAAAACCGCGGAATGCACGACCTCTTTGACCAAGTGGTAGTTCCAGTGCAAGATACCATCGAAATGAAAAACAACGTCAAAAAAGCGGTTCAGCGAAAAATTTACCCTGGTTATGTTTTGCTGAAAATGGTCATGACGGACGATACATGGTATGTTGTGCGAAATACTCGCGGTGTAACAAGCTTCGTAGGGCCTGCATCAAAACCCGTTCCGCTAACAGACGAGGAAATTATTACTATGGGAATCGAAGTTCCCGATTTTGAATTAGACCTCGACCTTGGCGAGCTTGTTCGCGTAATTACTGGCCCATTTGAAGGCTCGACAGGTAATGTCAAAGAAATCAACCATCAGAAGAAAACCGTTTCAATCACGCTAAGTGTATTCGGTCGGGAAACACAGGTGGAAGTTGACTACCACGTTCTACAACGCATGTAGCGGCGGCACAGCTGCTTTTCGCCGCTTATATTACGTGCATGGCAGTAACAACGTCTCGAAGCCATAAGGGCTATCGGCGTTTTAATTTAGTGGGAGGACGAACCGTATCTGGCTTCGAGACGTACTCGAAAGCCACGCATACATGCAGTCGGCGTTGCCGTCCGCAGGACTGTCCGCAGAACCACGAGGAGGATTAATTAATGGCAAAGAAAATTACGGCTTATGTAAAATTGCAGATTGAAGCCGGAAAAGCAACCCCCGCGCCCCCAGTAGGGCCAGCCCTTGGTCAACACGGCTTGAACATGATGGGCTTTTGTAAAGAGTTCAACGAGCGCACAAAAAACGACCCAGGGATGATTATTCCCGTAGTTGTTACCGTGTACCAAGACAAGAGTTTTACTTTTATCACCAAAACTCCACCAGCCGCTGTGCTTATCAAAAAAGCTTGCAAAATTGACAAAGCTTCTGGTACGCCCAGCAAAAAGGAAAAGGTTGCTGTTATTTCCAAGGCAGATGTGCAAAAAATCGCAGAACTTAAAATGGCCGACCTTAATGCCGCAAGTATCGAAACGGCAATGAGCATGGTTGCCGGCACTGCCCGCAGTATGGGCATTGTCGTAGAAGGTTAAGGAGGGCTATAAAATGAAGCGTGGAAAAAAATATACAGACGCGGCTAAATTAGTAGACGCGGCAAAATTATATGATGTAGCAGAAGCTATGGACTTAGTGCAAAAAACAAGCATAACAAAATTTGATTCAATGGTGGAAGCCCACATACGCCTAGGCGTAGACTCCCGCCACGCAGACCAGCAAGTTCGTGGCGCGGTTGTTCTACCACACGGAACAGGTCGTAGCGTTCGAGTGCTAGTTTTCGCAAAAGGCGAAAAAGCCGCCGAAGCAGAAGCCGCTGGCGCAGACTTTGTTGGCGCAGAAGAGTTAGTAGCCAAAATTCAAGGCGAAAATTGGTTCGAATTTGATGTAGTAGTAGCCACCCCCGACATGATGGGTACTGTTGGTAAAATCGGTCGCGTACTAGGCCCTAAAGGTCTAATGCCAAACCCAAAGGCAGGAACTGTTACCGCCGACGTAACCAAAGCAATCAACGACATCAAGGCAGGTAAAATCGAATATCGCCTAGACAAAACCAACATCATTCACGTACCAATAGGCAAAGTTTCCTTCGGCACAGAAAAACTTTCCGACAACTTCCAAACACTAATGTCAGCAGTAGTAAAGGCAAAACCATCTGCCGCCAAAGGCACATACCTAAAATCCATAACCCTAGCAAGCACAATGGGCCCTGGAGTAAAGGTAAACCCATTACGCGTTAATGATTAGGCGGCATAGCCGCGTTTCGCCGATAACATGCATTGGTTACTGATGTATACGTCTCGAAGCCAGATGCAAATTTCTAAGCAATAAAAAATGAAGGCGTGTTCCCGCTACGAAAATTATCCAATTTTCGTAGTGAGAACACGCCCTCATTTTTATTGCAAAAGATTAAGACGGTGTTACTGATAATACCAATCCCGATTAAATTCTTTACAGGATTTGCGAGGATTTTTGCGCAAGTGCAAGGAGGCAAAAACCGCACGTACTCAAAGGTACATAAGGCTTTTTGCTGGCGCGGCAATTGCGCAAAAAGACCACAAAGGCTGTAAAGAATTTAATCGGGACTGGTATAAATATAAACAGCAAAAAGTTCGCCGTCCCACTTGTCAGCCGCGCCCATCATTTCGGAAACGTAATGTACTGGCACAAAGGTGCGGTTATCCACTATTCATTCGTAGTAGCGGTTGCGCTGGTTGTGTTATTGGTTCTGGCGGTGGGCCATTTGGAAGAGGAGTAATTACATGACTGGGGCTTCGCCTATCAAAAATACGCCAAGGTCGGAAGTAACGAATACAACAGCACCGTTAGCTTCGTCAAAATCGGAAGGTATAATCACTCTTGTTCCGTCGTCTGCCAACAACCAAACAATGGGATTGTTGCCGTCGAATGGAAATCCGATTACTGTAATGCCGTCAATCTCTGAAATGCGGGTGTTGCCAGAATACACATCAACCCTAAAGATGTCGTAATTGCCTTGAATGGCGGCGCGTTGAGCTGCTGGCAAGTTAGACGCAACAACTTCTTCCACAGCTACGGCAACTGTGTTGTTTTTTGTTAAACTTTCAGTATTGCTAGCCGCTTCGGCACTTAGGAAAATGCTTCCGCTTGGAAGGTCGATTTGTATATCATGGTCGGCGTTTCTTATTTGCCTTACTGCCGCTGGTGGGATAACCGCTGTTGTTGCGTTGGTGATGTTTGACAAGTCGAAATTTACTATGTTGTTGACAGCGTTGTTGATTAAACTTGTCACCCCAGCAGAGGGCAAAGTAAGAGTAACGCGGTCGCCCGAAACATTTACCTAAAGGACGGCAAACAAATAAGCTATGTAGAGATGCTAGAAAGCACCGATGAACTTGAAGAATCTGAAAACGGCGAAACTACTGCAAACGCCCATGGTTCAACGTCTGACAACAGTTCCGCCGTGTTCGGATTTCAAAGGGACACTTGCAGCTGACAGGACTTGAACCTGCAAGGTCTAGGACCACTAGATCCTTAGTCTAGC
>WQVV01000262.1 GCA_009785665.1 Defluviitaleaceae bacterium | reverse complement strand
ACCTTCGTGCCATACCTGCGCCCGCTGAATACCTCCACACCACGAACATTAAATCGCATTGCAATTGGGCTTAGTTTAGCTGTTGCAGGCGGATTGTACTTGACGTATCTGTTCAAGCTGAAAGCCGCACACACGCTGATTATAACAGGTATTGCCGCCGCGCTTGCTTTTGGTATGAATCTAGTTACGGGTCTGCTTCCATTGGAAATATCGCTTATCTACGCTCTTGGCGCGGCTTTGATTTACCCAACTTTCTCATCATTGCTGATGCTGTTGTATCTGCGAAATTACAAGCACCATATTTTTGTGCTAAAACTTGTGTTTGTTCTGGGCATTCTGTTCGCCGTGAACGGGCTTGCTATGTATACAATTGTTTCGTCTATGGCGGATATTCGTTTTATTATGAACATCATCACTTATAGGGGCGTTCAGCTTTCGTTGATTGTTCCCCTTGCAATGTTTGGGTTTAACTATCTAATCGTTTTCAACGACGAGGATAATATTATTCAAACTGTTCGTAAATTTTTAATGAAATCGCCTAATTATTTAATCTTGGGTTTAGGCGTTGTGGGTATGGGTTTTCTGTATATTCACCTAGCCAGAAGTGGGCATACCACTGCAATTACCCCCAGCACATTGGAATTAAGAATGCGCGAGATACTAGAGGCTCTTTTCGTAGCGCGTCCACGTTTCCGCGAAATCATATTTGGCTACCCAGCCCTTGCCGTAATGATTTATCTGTACCATAAGTACAAACAAAATCTGATTTTGCTTGGGCTTGGTTTTGGCGTAATGCTTGGCGTTACTTCCATGGTAAACAGCTTCTGTCACGGCTTTACCTCAATTTATATCTCCATGCACCGCACGCTTGGCGGGTTGATTCTAGGCGGATTAATAGCCTCAGGTGTTCTGATAGGCGTAATAATTGCAGAAAAACTTCTGATATTCGCCTACAAAAAATATTACCTGCCATCAGTAAAGGATTCAGTGAAAGATAAGGAAGTGGGAGAATGTCTATAATTTTCAGAAAAGCAACCATATCCGACGCAGAAAACTTAGCAAAAACCCGAAGTTTGTTCCTGCTAGAAGTAGCAGACGAATGCCCTCCAGCCAAAGGCATAGAAAAGGCGGCCATCTCTAAACTAGAGGCCGCCAACAAAGCCTATTTTGAACAAAACCTACCAAACAATAATTTCATAGCATGGATTGCATTGGAAAACGACAAAATAGTAGCAACCAGCGGAATGTCGTTTTCCATAGTCCCTCCAAACTACGAAAACCCAGACGGCAAAGTAGCCTACATCATGAATATGTTCACCCTGCCAACTCACCGCAAACAGGGTCTAGCCGCCGAACTTTTTAAAAGAATCACCGAAGAAGCCAAACACCAAGGCTACATTAAAATCACACTAAACGCCACAGAAGCAGGCCGCAGAGTTTACGAAAAATACGGCTTCAAAGATGTAAAAGGCGATATGGTTTTTTACGTGACGGATTGATTCTGTAATCATATACACGAAAACAGAACGAAGGGATATATTGTTATGCAAAAAGGAAAATCAAAAGCCACAAAACTAATCATTTCATTTTTTGGGGCAGTAATGCTGTGCTTAGGTTTAGTTGCGTGTAGAGGGCAGTTAATTACTGGCGTGTGGGAGTGGAATCAAGATATTCTTGCCTATGATGAAGTTATAGGTGTCATACAGCGAGTGATTGAATTTACTGAAAACAACGAATTTATCACAACCGAGAATAGCGAAATAATTGCGGAGGGAACATTTTCTGTGGACGGCAATACAATAATACTTTATACAAGCGATTTAGAAAGCGGTGCGGAATATCCGTTTAGATGGGAGAATGGAAATTTAATTCTTTATTCTTTTCATGAGGAAATGATACTTATTAGAAGATGAATCCCATTAAACGCGGGGAAGTTGCTGCTACCAATCAGTTTCTTGTACTTTTTCCTTTCCTCTATCACTTCAACAATATCGCGTAAATGCTGTCTTGCGACTTTCATATTCAAAACTCCTTTTATTTTTTCCTCTTGGCAAAATAGGTAAGCGTCAAATAAAGCCGCCTCTGGCCTTATTTGACGCTTTGTAGATTACCGATTTAAAGTCAATATTAATTTTGATGACGGCGAACATATGTTAAAGCTTTTTCCAACAACATCTCCAAGTCTTTAAGTTCGGAATAATCACATGAATCATCAGCGGTTGAAGATTCTACAACCCGTTTTGTAATGTCCATTGCTGGGTTAAGATACTCCGTTTCAAGCCAACTTAAAACATTTTTGTATTGAGCCATTTTTCCACCTCCCAATGTGACAAATTATAAGATAATGACACGATGAAATCAAGTACATAGCGAAATTAACAAGGTCTTTGCTTGACGTTCACAAAAGACTATGCGAATTTCTTAGATATATGTTAATATTAATCAAACAAACTAAGATAGGGCGAGTTGTTGTTATAGTTGTTTCAGTTGAAAACGGTTGCTTGCCTACTCTGGTAAGGAGTTTTAATATGACAATCACCTTGCACCCAAGTACCATAACAGGTGAAATATCTGCGATACCATCAAAAAGCCACCTGCACCGATTATTGATTTACGCCGCGCTGGCGGATAAAGCCACTCAAATTTTGTGTGCGGAAACGGAAGCGGAGGATATTCGCGCTACAATAGATTGTCTTTCGGCGTTGGGGTCGGTGATTGTTCGGAATGAGGATGGGTTTTCTGTAACGCCGATTTGCCGCGTTCAGTTATCGCAGAGGGCGAAGAATATGATTGTTTTTCCGTGTGGCGAAAGCGGTTCTACATTGCGATTTATGTTGCCTGTTGTGTGCGCGCTTGGGGTTCGTGGCGCGTTTGAAATGAAGGGACGCTTGCCACAACGTCCACTTTCGCCGTTGGATTCGCAATTAGAAAACCACGGAATCCGCCTTTGGCGCGACGACGTTTCTTCTACTAAGCTACAATCGGCAAAAGATGGCAGTGGCGTTTTTTTGCACTGCGAAGGTCAGCTACAACCAAGCGAAAATTACGAATTGGCTGGTGATATTTCTTCCCAGTACATCACGGGTTTACTTATGGCGTTGCCCTTGCTGGAGAAATCAAGCCGCCTAACCGTTCACGAACCAATCGAATCCGCCGACTACATCACAATGACACTAGACGCGGCAGAAGCGTTTGGGTATAAGCCCCCGATAAACAGAAATATGTATGAGCTTCGCGGGGTGGGTAGTTTTACAAGCCCTAGCCGCGTTGAAACAGAAGGCGATTGGTCTAACGGCGCGTTCTGGTTATGCGCGGGCGCAATGCCGCATGGCGATATTTCGCTAAAAGGTTTGCGAAAAAACAGCAGTCAAGGCGACCGCCAAATTTACGATATTTTGGACAAAATGGGCGTAAACATATCATGGCAAGACGAAACTATACGCATCAAAGAAGCCCAGCGCAACAGCTTGCAAATAGATGCCCGCGCCATTCCCGACTTAATCCCCGTACTAGCCGCCGTTGCCGCCGTTGGCAACGGAACAACCATTTTTCAAAACGCGTCACGCCTTAGAATAAAAGAATCCGACCGCCTAATGTCCACCGCAAAAACTCTCGCTACTCTAGGCGCGGATATAAAAGAAACTCCAGACGGTCTAATAGTCACGGGCGTGAAATCCTTAAAAGGCGGCACAGTAGATGCACACGGCGACCACCGCATCGCTATGATGGCGGCCATAGCTTCCGCCGCTTGTAGCGAACCAGTCACCATAACAGGCGCGCAAGCCGTAAATAAATCCTATCCAAATTTTTGGCGCGACTTGGAATCGCTGGGCAAGAAAGTTGTTAAGGAGGCGTAAGCGTGGGAAGCACTTGGAAAAACAATCTATCGCTTTCTATATTTGGGCAATCGCATGGGGCGGCCATTGGGGT
>WQVV01000261.1 GCA_009785665.1 Defluviitaleaceae bacterium | reverse complement strand
TGTCAGATTCCATCTCGCGCCCTCTCAATTTAGGATAAAACCTTAGATAGAGTTTACCTAATTTTCTGGAGAAATGCAAATTTCAAATTTTGCAAATTGATTAAGGAATGCAACTAGAGCAAATAATAAGAACATTAATGCTTGGATGCATTCCAAAACCTAGTTGCAAAAACCAACCCCTAAGCGTATACTACTCAATAAAAAGCGGCAAAGTCGCATTTAGCCGATGAAAATGTATGTTCAAATCACGCATACCGCTCAAAGCCAAAAACAGTTTCCTCGGCAATAAAAAATTCAAAAATCAAAGTTTTGGTCAAGCTTTTTTAAAAGCTTGCAGGGGTATTGGGGACAGCGTCCCCAAGGTCTTAAATCTTTTGACTTTAAAATCTTTTGACTTTAATCTTTGAAAAGGAGCAATAATATGTTCGTGCGGGTGATTAGTGGGGCCGTTACTGGTGTTGAAAGTTGTAGGGTTGATGTTGAAGTTGACTTGGCTAGTGGGCTTCCGCTGTTTGAGATTGTAGGTCTGCCCGATTCGGCTGTTAAGGAATCTAGGGAACGGATTCGGGCGGCTATTCGTAATGCGGGGTTTAGCTTTCCTGTTAAACGGATTACGGTTAATCTCGCGCCTGCTGATATTCGGAAATCGGGGCCAGCGTTTGACTTGCCTATGGCTGTTGGAATTTTAATGTGTATGGGAATTATAAAAGCTTCGGCGGCGGAAGGCGCGTTTTTTGCAGGGGAACTTTCGCTTGATGGGGCGTTGCGTCCCGTTAGCGGGATTTTGCCAATGGTGATGGAGGCGAAGGCAGGTGGTGCTTCGGCTTTTTTTGTTGGCGCAGATAATGCGGCAGAAGCGGCATTGGTGGAGGGCGCGACGGTATATCCCGTGAGAAGCATTGGCGAATTGGTAAAACATTTTTCGGGAACACCAATCGAGCCGCTTAATGTTGATATTCGCAAATATTTTCAAGATGACGGCAGTACATACGATGTGGACTTCGCAGATGTAGCGGGGCAGGTTTATGTAAAACGCGCATTGGAAATAGCGGCGGCAGGGTATCACAACGCGCTAATGATAGGCCCACCTGGCGCAGGCAAAACCATGCTCGCACGAAGAATGCCAACAATTTTGCCAGACCTATCGCTGGAAGAAAGCATGGAAATTACAAAAATCTACAGCATATCAGGGCTGATAGGCAACGAGAAAAATATTTTGATGGTGCAACGTCCATTCCGAACGCCGCATCATACCGCGTCTTATATATCGCTAACTGGCGGCGGGCGAGTTCCCATGCCAGGCGAAATTAGCCTTGCCCACAATGGCGTTTTATTCTTGGACGAGCTTCCCGAATTTCAAAAAAAGGCATTAGAAACCCTTCGTCAGCCCCTTGAAGATGGGCAAATTACCATTGCGCGAACAGGCGGCGTGTCTACATATCCAAGCGTGTTCCTGCTGCTTGCCGCTATGAATCCATGCCCCTGCGGTTACATGGGAACAAAACGATGCAACTGCTCCGAAAGCGAAATAGCCCGCTACCTAGAAAAAATTTCAGGCCCTCTGCTAGACCGCATAGACATTCAAGTAGAAGCAATCCCCGTGGAATACAAAGACCTTCAAATCACCCGCAAACCTGCCGAAAGCTCCGCCACAATAAAAGAACGCGTAGAAAACGCTCGCAAACGCCAACAAAAACGCTTCCAAGCAGACGCAAAAGGAATCCACTTCAACGCAAAAATGCCCGCCGCCCTAATAAAAAAACACTGCAAATTAGGCAACGAGGCACAAGATTTATTAAAAAATGTATTCGATACAATGTCACTAAGCGCACGCGCTTATCACAAAATCCTAAAAATAGCCCGCACCATAGCCGACCTAAGCGACACAGAAAACATCACCGCCGCACACGTTGCCGAAGCAATTTCCTATCGCGGGTTGGATAGGAAGTATTGGTGATACTGTTGACAGTTTAACATTTTCATAATAATAACGCCCTTAATTTGAACAACCTTAAATGCTGGACTTTCGCTTTGCATCAATAGAGGCTTGATGCATTCCGTGGTCGTACTGGTCGTTATTAACTAGTACAATATTTGTTTTATCATAAAGACGTTTCACCCCATCATCAAACAAAACCTCGACTTTTTCAACAACCGCCCTTGCCGTTGCTATATTTTTCCACGCATTCTTACATACGTTTCCAACGCGCCATTTTCCCTTTTTAAGACGCTTTGAGTCAGAGTGACGTGCAATTGTTTGTCCAGTTTCTTGACAGACAATTGGGTTATCATTTACATCATAGGCTGTGAACCAAAACTCTACTGAAGCAATAGATTGTTCACCGCCATTATAATAATCATAACAAAGCGATACATATCCACTATTGTTTGGCTCAAAGTGCCAACTCCATCTTGACCCATGTCCTACCCACATTATTTCCCCCATATGCAACTCGCCTTTGATACCTCTTACCACTGGCTCGTGCATTTTCTGGCTCGATTTTTGTATGGTCTTCGTAGTAAGTTGTTTTGTCTGAGGTTTTGAGACAACGGTCGGGGTTGATGTCAGTATTGTTGAACCTTCTCCGAATGAGAAATTGACTCGAATAGGGGTTTTAAGAGCCACATTTTTTGCAGTTACTACGCCTTTGCCGATTTCAAGCACGTAATTCTCTGATTCATTGCAAACAAAGCCTTGAGAAATTTCGATACTGTTTGTTGTTGGATTGAAGCGAACGTCTGCTTTTTGGACTCTTCCTTTTTTGTCGTATATTCTTACGGTTGTACTGTTTACCGTTTTAGGGCGTAACGATTGCGATAATTTGATAGACCAATATATAGGACGATTCCTGTCTTCTATTTCAATTCGAGTCTTGTTGAGAATTTCTTTGTCGGCTTTCAATTGCAATTTTGACACAATAATCCCTCCACATTGCTTATCTCGCAGACTATCATAAATACCCATTTTTGTTTTATACTTCTACCACATATCTGTTTTGTGGTAAGATGGAACTGTAAACTCATCATCAAATAGAAAAGCATAATCTTGTCGGACAGCTATTGAAACTATAGCATAAATTGTAAGCGGAAATCAACATTTGACAATGTGAATATTTGCGGTATCATAGGAATCGCGAAAAAACTACAAGAAATTACAAGGAGTAGAAAAATGAAAAAGAGTATAGCAATCTGTTTAATCACAGCAATGACAATGATGGTCTTCGCGCCTGTATTCGCCTTCGCATATCAAGCAGAGGAGTACGACGATTATTATTACGACGACTATTATGAAGATTACGAAGGCGAACCCGACGCAGAGGCCCCTGGTGACGAATACTACACCTCACCAGGCGAGGTAATTGTAGAAGCGATCACCCCGATAGACTATACGCCCATAGCCTTTGACCCTGTGGACATTGCCGACCCTATTACAGAATCCCACGAAACAAACAACTCCGCCAATCTAGTAGACCTTGTTCTAACGCTGGACAGCACCATAGCAACAGTAGGCGGCGAGACAAAAACACTAGACGTTGCACCATTCTTGCACGCAGATAGAACAATGGTACCATTCCGATTCATAGGCGAAATGCTAGGCGCGGAAGTAGACTGGAATCCCGAAACATCAACAGCATACTTCATAGATAATAATTTCGTGTTATCACTAACAATCGGAGAACGTCTATACGACCAAAACGGAGAATACATGGGAACACCAATAATAGAAGATGGTCGCACA
Source organism: Defluviitaleaceae bacterium (assembly GCA_009785665.1). Taxonomy (GTDB): domain Bacteria; phylum Bacillota; class Clostridia; order Lachnospirales; family WQUN01; genus WQVC01. The sequence goes on along the minus strand of WQVV01000261.1, from coordinate 222 downwards.
GTAGTTCCTGTACGCTTCGTGTCACAATCCATGGGCGCGAACGTAATATGGAATGGCGACGCACGAACGGTAACAATTCCAGTGCCTTTGGGCTTGGGTTACTAGGGCGTGTTGCCACTATTTAATAGCAATAAAAACAAGGGCTAATTGAACAAATCCCGAATACATGGTATCCAATTTATCAAACCTGCAAAAAACACGGCGGAAACCTTGAACAAGACG
>WQVV01000260.1 GCA_009785665.1 Defluviitaleaceae bacterium | reverse complement strand
GCTATTCGTGGTTTTCTATCAGAAATGCAATACGAACCCGATGATGAAATGTTATCCAACATACTTTCGGAAATGTCTTTGGTGCGTAATGAGCTGTACGAGATGGCGTATTACCATTCAAAAACCATAGGCTCTTCGGATTTTTTAAATCTTTGCAAGTATTACGAATCTTTCAAAGCGGAAAAAAATAAAATTGACTTTGACGATATGCTATGTCATGCGTATACTTTATTGGTGAATGATTCGGCGGAATTAAATTATTGGCGCGATAAATTCCCATTTATAATGATTGACGAGTTTCAAGATATAAACCGCGTGCAGTACGAAGCCGTAAAACTTCTTGCCGCGCCGCAAAACAATCTTTTTATTGTGGGTGACGACGACCAAAGCATTTATCGTTTTCGTGGTTCGCGCCCAGAATTTTTGCTAAACTTTCCAAAAGATTTCCCCGAAACTTCGCAAGTTACGCTGGATACGAATTATCGTTCCACGGATTCCATAATAAACTATGCTAATAATTTGATTTTGGGCAATAAAATGCGGTATGATAAGAACATCATGGGAACGGGTCAAACTGGCCCCGCGCCAATTCTTTTGCAATCGGAAGACCTAAACCACGAGGCCGCACAAATAGCCGAGCATATCCGCAAGTTAATGAAGCGGGGCGAAAATTTGGACGAAATAGCCGTGGCGTTTCGTTTAAATATACAGGCGCGTGCATTGATGGACGCGTTTCTAAATTCGCATATACCGTATAAAAGCCGCGACGAAATGCCAACAATTTACGAACACTGGCTTGCAGAGGATTTTTTCGCATACATGCGAGTTGCGCGGCGATTAAGTTTGCGGCAAAAAGTAGGTTACGACCCAGACGCGGTACGAATAATCAACAAGCCGTATCGTTTTATAAGCAAGGCATTTTTGCAGGGGGTGAAGAAATCAGACCAAGACATCTTTGTAGCGTACAGGCACGACCCAAACTTGCATATGGCAACAAAAAACAATATCGAAGACCTCGAACATGATTTGATGTTACTAGCGCGGCGTGAAACATCCGACGCGATACGTTACATACGCCAAAATATGGGGTATAATGGACATATAATCGACACAAGCGAGTATCGCAAGTTAAACCCGATGGGGTTATTTGAAATAGCAGACGAGTTGCAAGAAGCGGCAAAGCAGTTCCCAAACCCAATGGATTTCGCAGACCACGCCCGCACAATAGCGGCGGCGGCACGCGAAAATGAACGTACTGGGCCATGTTGCACGCTAACAACTCTGCACAGCGCGAAGGGGCTTGAATTTGAACGGGTGTTTATAGTGGGTGTAACGGAAGAAGTTTTGCCGTATATTCGCAGTAAATCCGAAGCGGAAATTGAAGAGGAACGCCGATTATTCTATGTAGGCGTGACTCGCGCAAAGCGCGAATTGTATCTTTCAACAATCAAAACGCGCTATGATAAACCAATGAAACCATCACGGTTTTTGCAATAAGTAAGGAGGTATGATAATATGGGACGTAAGAAAAAAAATTATAAACAAACTATAGCAATGATAGTCGCGATTTTACTTGCGATTTTGCTGGGACTTGGTTCACTAGCAATGTTTTTCGTATAAACTTTCAAGGGGAGTTTTGTTATGAATGATGAATTTGAAAACAAGAATTTAAACGAAGAAGACGACGGAATGGCTGATTTAGAAGCACAATTTTCGGCGTTGGGAATTGGCGGCGGTGACGACGACAATGATGATTTCGGCGACGCAGACCCATTTGCAAGCTTTATGAACTTCGACGAAGATGACCCATTCTCGCAGTTTGAGGCAATGTCAGCACCCGCGCCGCAAAGAAAGGCCTTCTCACTAGACGACCTAGACAACATGGGTGACGGTGATGGTGGCGACGGTGAGCTTGACTTGGACAAACAACTGGAAGCACTGCTAATGGCAGACGAACAAGGCGCGGAAAATTTTGAAATGCGTGATGTTTCTTCGGCATTGCCTACGCAGTCTGTGTACGACCCTGTGCTTGATGGTATGGGTTCTGTGCAGTATGTGAAGGGCGCGCACGCTAAGGAAGGCAATACCAAAACCAAGCTTTTTGCTGATGTTTCAGTAGGGGCTATGGTTGCTACTTTTGTGATTGGTATTCTTCTGATTGGTGCTGGTGCGGTTACTGCTTTTATTACGATTACTGCCGCGCAAGCGCAACGAGCCAATGTTGACGCGCTTTATCGTTTTACCCCAATCGAAATGCCTGTAGGCGTTGCAAACAATGCTAATTCCATTTTCATAAACCAGCGCGGATTTATTGGACGCGACGAAGAACGCGAGATTGCGGGAAAAGGCTTCACTCTATCGCGTATGACGGCGGCGTATACAGGAACGTTCTTCTACTTTGATGAACACTTCGACCCCAATGATTACTATATCCTTCTGTATAACCAAGCGCGGAATTTATACTCGCGAACAACCTTTGGCATTGATGCCGCGCCAAATAGCGGGACTGTTTTGAAATTTGGGCCGCTTTCAAGTAATACATTATTCCTTACGCTTCATATCCAGTGCCGCGCTACTCATGAGTATGTGCAGTTTAATTATCGTTTTACCGCGCCTGTTATTCATGATGTGCCTGTGTTTATTACTAATACGCATCCTGTCTTGGGTTCGGATACTTTTGCTGGGCTTAATATTCGCTATGCTACGTTTGACAGCGGTAGTAGTACGATTCATTTCAGCTACTCGCCAGACTTGGAAAGCGTTGGCGTTCGCGTGAATCGTGACCCCGAAAACAGCGATAGGCCTTTTGTCGCGCTAAATGACAGAGTTGGTCGTACTATGATTAACCCCCTCACAAATGAGGATTCTGTTGTTTTCTTTGACGAGTATAATATGCATATTGGTGTAGCTACCTTTGGGCCAATTTTGAATCTTGAAGGCACCGTTGAAGTAGTTTTCAGCGATTTAGTGTTTTTCTATCCAAACCCCGAAGTTACTGTTACGCCAGAGCAACTTTTTGCAAATGTTGAAACGCGGCATAATCCTTTGTCTGTTCAGCTGGATGAGTTTACGCTCAACCTTGAAGCAATGGTACAGCAAGGGCCTAATGTTGTGCTTCCAATGCATGTGCTGGACGCGGGCAATCGCCGTAGGGCATTGGATTTGAACATGTATATGCGCATTGACCTTGGTGATGATGAGTTCCTGTACATTGCTGGGGAAGTACACGCCGACCCAGAAGGGCGCGGCGCAGATGTTCTGTTTAACGTAGGACGGTATTCTTCGCTTTTGCGTGATGTGCATATTTCGTACTACTCGCTTGTGATTGACTATATTGAAATCGAAATGCCCACCATGCATATTCCTGTTCGTGTTTCACAGTTTTTTAACATGCAAAGCATGAGACGGCATTCGGCGCATTCTGCCGTTTATGAGGCTTTTATTGGGTTGCTTGCACATAAATCAGGCGAACTTTCACCCGAGGGCATCGTCGGGCTTTCGCCAGAAGTTTTGCGCGCAGAGGGTTTGTTAGATGGCATGTTTGCCCCTGCGTCGTTTGAAGGCCGTGCTATGTATTCCGCCGTTATTCCCGCAGGCGATATGATTACCAATTACGATTATGTAGGCGTGATTGAGGTTTTGTGGACTGCTGGCGAAGCTGGCCCCGATTTAAAATATTTTAGTGCTACATTCCAAGTGATTGCACATAGCGTGGATTCAATTTGGTCTGTGGTGGATATTGCCCAAATATGATTGATTTTAACCCAAATACCCTCAAGTTCGCTTTCATTGTGGGATGCCTTGTTATCGCGCTGATTTCCTTTTTTCGATGCCATTCTAAAAAGGACTGGGGCTTTCTGGTTGGTGGACTGTCGTTTACTATTTTGGCGGATTATTATTTAGTGCTTACGCAACAGCATCTTTATGGCATTGCCACGTTTTGCTTTGTGCAGGTGTGTTATATGATGCGCGC
>WQVV01000259.1 GCA_009785665.1 Defluviitaleaceae bacterium | reverse complement strand
TGTATTTTCTCTCTGTTTTCATGGTTCGTATTTTATCATATCTCTAACAAAAAGCCGATAGCGAAACGTGAGCTATCGGCTTTTGCTTTTCTATGCGGGCGGTCTTTGCCCGCTTTTTTATAGGATAGGTAACTGGTTCATGGCTTCGTGACGTATGTGTTAGCTTGCAACGCAGGTTATCGGCGAAATGCGGCTGTGCCGCTTTATGAACATAGAATTGACATGGTGAAAGCATACACCAGCAAAAAGCAAAAAATGCTAAGAACCGATACCCTAAATACGGCGCGGCTATTATGAGCGCATTTTCCTTTATGCGCGTTGTACGCGGTGATAATTGTCGCGCCTATTATGATTACATACATGAATGTTACGAACGGTATTGGACTCATTTATCTGCATCGCCACCTTGTCGCTATTCAGCGCGTACCCTTGTGCCGTTTCTTAGGTCGCTGTTGTTTGCGTCGTTTATTACGAAATCGCCTTCACTTAGCCCGCTCTCTATTATTGTTTCTGTGCGTAGTTCCATGCCTGTTGTTACGGCGCGGGATTCTATTGTACCGTTGTCGTTGCCGTCTACTACCCATACTTTATCTACACCGTTGTCGCGGAATAGTGCGGTGCGTGGTACGGTTATTCTGTTTTCCTCGCGGAAGATGTAAAAGGTTACGTCAACACCGTAGCCAATTCCTATGGTTACATCAGTTGGGACTTGCGGGGATAGGCGAATGTTTACCTTGCGTTCTTCCACGCCCAGTGCGGTGAATCTTACTACTGCTGTATCGCCGATTTCGGCTACTGTGCCGTTGAAAATTATGTCTCCTGTGCGTTGGCGCAAAGTCAACCGCACGGTATCGCCAATGCTTATGCTGTTTACATCTTGCGTGGAAACATATGCTTCAATGTACAAATCCCCCGCTACGGTAATTTCTGCAATGGGTGCGGCAGACGTGATGAAGTTAGTATTCTGCGCGTGAAGCGTGGTAATTACCCCATCAATTGGCGCGGTGACAACAGCATTTTGTATTTCGTGCTGAATACGCGCGATACTGGTTTGCTCAACTGCGATTAACGCTTGAAAATGCGCTCGCGTTGCAGATGTGGTGTCCCCCGACAACTGCTGGGAAATGCCGTTAATTTGCGCAACCAAAGATGCTCTGATTCCCTCGAAATGCTCCGCACTGTCTGTAACACTGCCCGTGGCTATTACCGACATTTGCGCGTAGGCGGCTTCTAGTCGTGCTTGAGCGGCGGTTACGGCGGCTGTTGCTGTTGAATATTCGGCGTATGCAACAACTCCGCTGTTGTATAGTATGGCAGTGCGTTCATAATTATCAGTGACTTGCTCAATTTCGCGGTAGTGTTGGTCTATTAGAATTTGCTGAACTCGCAATTGCTCGTTCACAGATTCTTGATGATTGGCTACAGTTCGGCTGGCTTCGGCGGCTTGCGCGTTTAGTGCCTGTAACTCGCCTTGCAAACTGGTGCGAGTTGTTTCAAGATTTCGGCGCATTGCGCGGTCTTCCACTTGGACATTCGCCAACTGCGCTTCCAGCCCCAGAATGCCGCTTTCAATTTGCGCAAGTTGCAATTCCAACAAAGTAGTGTCAACGCTAATTAACAGGTCGCCAGCCGTTACCCTTTGACCTTCGCGAACATACATATTCTGCAACCCACCCTGCGCCGCCGAAAACACCAGCATTGTATTTTCCGCAACAACAACGCCCTGTTCTGTGAAACTTAATTCCGCCGTTTGAAGGCGCATTTCCGTCATGCGCACGGGAATCGGCTGCATCATATAAAACACTACTCCCGCAATTGATGCCAGAACAACAATCCCTATAATAATGTACTTGATTGGCTTTTTCATCACACAACCTCCTAGTTTTCTGCAAATTTATAACCTTGGGGACACTGACTTAATAACACAGTGAGTGCAAGTGAACATTCCTTTGTTGTATTGATTCCGATTGCTGGCATTAATTTGTTGCCCGAAAACCGTAACTACTTAGCGATGCACGCACCGCTTGTAATGCGCACAGGTAGCGTTAAGCTTCCGCACTTGGCAAGGTGTTCTGGGTTATTGCAATATTTCAAGCTTACTTGATACCGCTAAAAACATGATGGAAACTTATTACTTGCTTTGCACGCCCTTTGGTTGCAATGACTCCCTGCGAAACAGAAACCATTGCTGTTTGTTTTATAAAAAAACTTGCCGCAAACACTTGACAGGGGAGGGCAAATATGGTAATTACATATAGCAACATAATTTTACATGTTACAAGCAAAAAGGGGGGAAGCATTATGATTGTATGATAACCTAAATACATGCACTTTTACCACTAATCAAAAAATCTCAAGGAGGAAAAAAATGAAAAAAATTTGGAAAATCAATTGCATTTACACTTGTCATGCTTCTTATTTTGTCTGTACAGCCTATAATCGCCAGTGCGACATATGAAACAAATAGCCAGCCTATCGAGTACATCGAAATTGGAGATATTGATTCTTTAGGTATCTTTGATTTTGATGAGGCTTTAATGCGCTTGGCGGATGATAACTCCTTGGAATGGTTGGAAGAAGCAAGACATTTAGCGGCTGTACAAGCACCCGCCGTAGAGGCGTATAATGTCATCATGAACGTCTTCTTCAACGAGTTTTATGGGGTTTTTGTTCACCCAGATAACTATGCAGGAGCTTATGTTGACTACGACACTCTTGTAATACTGCTAACTGATATAAGCGATGAAAGCAAAGCGTTCTACACAAATTTGCTTGGGTATAACGCGCCTATCACTTTCAAGCAAGTAGATTTTTCGCTTAACCAGCTTGTATCCTTTGGCGAAATGTTCGTTCATGTCATTGATGTGCCAGTTTTAAGCCATGGTTTTTGCACTATGGATAATGTGTACAGAATTGCAGTGTACCAAAACTGCACTGAAAGCATACAACTGGCTAGTAGATTCAACGACAGTCGGACATTTCTCCCTGTACCCATCTCAATAGATTTATGCTCGCCAGCTGTGGGCAATAGTCTCGTTGGTGGCTCTCAAATAACGAGAGGTACTGTAAGTTTTTCAGTCGGGCTTACAGGAGTTCTCAGAGATACGACGACACCTGCATTAATAACAGCAGGACATGCGTTTCAAGGGCCACCTGTGAGTACTGCTATTAGTAGTAACGGTCAACAGATTGGCACATTGCAGTGGGGAATCCAGGTACTGCAAATGGTGATTGGGCAGTTGTAAGCTTAAACCAAGAAGGCGCACGCAGAGTGACGAATCGTTTACGCGTTGGTCCAAGTATAACAGCTTTGACTTTCCACATACCCGTCAATGCATTCGTTTTTGGTGTTGGACAGCATACATCTTGGGGCGGTACTGTTAGAGCAACAGGTCAAAATATAGGAATGCGTGACGAAGCATATTTTCAACAAACAGGCAATTATAGAGAGTTGGCTAGAATGAGTGGAATGGTGAGAGTAGAACCACGGTCTGCTTCTGACAGTGTGCCAACACGGGGGGATAGCGGTGGTCCCATATTTACCGAAATGGGGCAACATGCTACATTTTTGGGCGTACATTCAACAAGCGTTGTTAATCAAGGCAGAACCACGTTTTGGTATTTTTCTCCATACATTCATGCTGTGAACCACTTTACCCCAAGAACAACTCCATAATGAAAACTTACACATTGCAACTCGCAGGCAGATATTTTCTGTCTGCGGGTTGCGTTAATGTTATCGAAAGGAATGTGACCAAAATGAAACGTAATTTGATTATATGCGCGACTATAGCAACGGGCATAGTGGTTTCACTTTTCATTTTTCTACTAGCCCCAAATATTTTATGTCGCAATAATACGGATTTTTGCAATGAACACGATTATTATGAGATGCGTGTATGCATTGTACCCAACACTCTTTCTAATGATGGGCTAACCCTTAGAATCTCAAACAATACAGAGCATATATTCACGTATTCCCACTTAGTTGGAGTTTTCTTCGAGTTGCAAACCAGAAATCGTTTCGGCAATTGGTCTGTTGTACAACGCAAG
>WQVV01000258.1 GCA_009785665.1 Defluviitaleaceae bacterium | reverse complement strand
GGTTGTAAGAGTCATTTGTTACGCGTAGGTATATTAGAGGACAACATTACATCCCACGATATTGATGGCACACTGACTGAAAGTGATGCACTACTGTTTGACGTGATTTTCTTTACGGGTGGGGAAACACCATACCTTGCCAACCAAATGAAGAAATTTAACTTCGATAAAATCGTTAAGGCTATGGTATATGCGAATAGAGTGTATGTCGGTATCAGTGCAGGGAGCATGATAGCCTCAAAAAATTTTTATCTCCCATTTGATTATCAGCCTTCGCCAGAGGAGTTTACAGGACTTGGGCTAACGGATATTTGCATTACTGTACATTGTGTAGCTGGCACACCTTCTCGTGATGATTTATCGAGCCCTCATTTTTCATTAACCGACAGGCAAGCAATAGTAATTAAGTCGAACGGATATACATTGATAGACGTATAGTAGCGTTATTTCCACCTTTAACAGTGTGCGTTCTAAATGTTTTTGGTATTCCATATATCAAAACGCAAAGATATAAGGCGGTGGATATGTTTTGGCTAAACCAATTATGCTTCAAGGAACAGGTTCGGGCGTGGGTAAAACGATTTTAACAATGGCATTATGCAGGATTTTTAAACAAGACGGCTACAAAGTAGCCCCCTTTAAATCCCAAAACATAACATGGAACACAGCTTTAACGAAACACGGCGAAGAGATTGCCGTATCGCAATTATTACAATCCAACGCGGCAGGTGCAGAGCCAAACGCAAATATGAATCCCATAATATTAAAATTTTCGCCAGAAACACAGGACACGCAAGTAGTGTTAAATGGCAAGCACTTTGATACTGTTTCCGCACAAGCCCTAGGAAAAATTAGGGCAAATTTTATGTCTGAAATCGGAAAAGCCTATGCGGCTTTATCCTCTTGCTACGATATAATTGTTTTAGAGGGCGCAGGAACGCCAATTAGCATGGTTGGAACAAAAACAAAGTGGGACGACATCGTTAATATGGGCATGGCTAAACATGCAAATGCTCCCGTGCTTCTTGTATCGGGGGTTGATGGTGGTGGGATTCATGCATCGTTGTACGGCACAATCAACCTTCTTGATGAATCCGAACGAAATTATGTAAAAGCAACCATTGTAAATCGTTTCAAAAGTGATGTATCGCATTTTTCCAGTGGAGTAACATTTCTTGAAAAAATAACTGGGCTTCCAGTTGCGGGAGTAATCCCGTATATGGAATTTAATCTACCCGACGAAGATGCCCCCGAACATACACCATACAACCCCACTCACAACTACGATTCCCAGTTTGACATAATAGCCAGCAAAGTTAGACAGTCGCTGAATATGGACTTGATTTACAAAATACTATAGCGATTTCGTTTGAAATTGAGCTTCGTCTGTCGTCAATTCTGCGTAGAAACATTCGCAGAATTGACTTGTCCTCAGCCCATTTCAAATCGAAACGCCTAACCATCAATAAGAGCAAGTTGACAATTTCCTCCTATATCCATATACTTTGAAATGACAAAATCTTTGAAGGAGCAAAACTGTGAAAGCTCTCGTAATTGTGGACATGCAGAACGATTTTATTGACGGCGCGCTAGGCACTAAAGAGGCGGCGGCAATAGTAGACCATGTAGTAGCGCGAATAAAAGAATCGAACGACGAATTGATTCTATTCACGCAAGACACCCACGGGGAAGATTATTTATCCACGCCAGAAGGCAAGAAACTTCCCGTACCCCACTGTATTGAAAACACCGACGGCTGGAAAATAAACGAAAGCATATTTAAAGCATGGTGTGAGAATAAAAATACAGTAAAAGCAGACAGGGTCGCGGAAAATTGTTTCGTGGATAACACCATAACAAAACCTATATTTGGAAGCGAGCGATTAGTAGAGTTTCTAAAAACGGGGGTTGCCAGTGGTGACGTGACAGAAATAGAACTTCTAGGGCTATGCACAGATATTTGCGTAGTCTCCAATGCAATAATGCTAAAAAACGCGCTTCCCAACATTGAAGTCTCCGTAAACGAAAAATGTTGCGCAGGCGTAACTCCACAAAGCCACACAGAAGCCCTTAACACAATGAAGATGTGCCAAATTAACATAATTTAGAAAGGTGATTCAAAATGAAAAAATTATTTACATTAGGTCTGGTTTTACTTGCAACAATGGTGCTTGCAGTAGCTTGCGCAGGAGCTGACGGAGGAAGTGACTTCTCAGCAGGAATGGTAACAGACCAAAGCGGCGTAAACGACCAATCTTTTAACCAGTCGTCATGGGACGGCTTGCTTCGCCTTCGCGATAGCATTGGCGCAACCATTGGGTATCTGGAATCCGCCACACCCGCCGATAAAGAACCCAACATGGATAGATTTTTGGACATGGATAAAGACATCATTTGGGTAATTGGCTTCCTAGGCGCAGAACCCGTTACCCATCAAGCCCTAATCAACCCCAGCCAAACCTACGGCATAATCGACTATTACTTCGGCGATAACATTCTGCCAAACGTAGTTGCCGTTGATTTCATGGACAACGAAGCTACTTTCATGGCAGGTTATCTAGCCGCTCGTCATTCAAACACAGGAGTGGTTGGTTTTATGGGGGGAATGGAGTTTCCTGTAATCCACCGTTTTGAAGTGGGTTTTGTAGCTGGCGTTGCCTACGCAAACCATGTTCACGGCTTAGATGTTGAAGTTCTTGTTCAATATATTGGCGACTTTGATAGCACCACAATCGCTAGAGGAATTTCAATGTCCATGCACGCACAAGGCGCGGATGTTCTATACGCAGCAGCAGGTGCGGCTGGTCAAGGCGCAATCGACTTCGCCGTAGAAAATGACATCTACGTAATTGGCGTTGACCTAGAGCAAAGCCATCTGGCCCCCAACAACATGATTATCTCAACACTAAAGCATGTTGGCGAAGCCATCTACGACGTTTCATTGCGACTTTCACAAGGCGAAAACGTAGGCGGTCAAAACCTAGTTTACGGCATAGCTCAAGGCGCAGTAGGCATCACCCCATTTGAAGGTTCAACCGCCGCTCTAGTAGACCCAGCCGTTCACGCCGACGCTCTAGCTATAGGCTCAAGAATAGCCCGTGGCAACCTAGAAGTACCAGTCAACCACGACCAACTTGGCGTATTTATAAACTCTCTCCAATGAAGTCGGTATGCATGAAGGGTGTCGCTAAATTTTTTGGCGACTTTCAAGCCCTTAATAATGTTGAATTGGAAGTAGAACAAGCCAGCGTCCATGCTCTCCTTGGAGAGAATGGTGCTGGCAAGTCTACTTTAATGAATATTTTGTATGGCCTGCACACCGCAGACGCAGGCGAGATTTTTATTAATGAGCAAAAAGTGAATATCAAAAGCCCGTCGATGTCTATAAAGCACGGAATCGGTATGGTTCATCAGCACTTTATGCTGGTGGGCAAAATGACCGTTGTCCAAAATATCATTTTGGGTGCAGAAAAGACAAACAAAGCGGGCTTTTTGAATATGAAAAAAACACGCGCAGAAATTATGGCCATTTCAGAAAAATACGGCCTACACATTGACCCAGACAAAAAAATTGATGATATATCCGTAGGAATGCAACAACGCATAGAAATTCTAAAAGTGCTGTATCGCGGCGCGGATATTCTAATTTTCGACGAACCAACCGCAGTGCTAACCCCGCAAGAAATCGCCGAACTTATGCAAATAATCCGCAACTTGGCGGCATCGGGCAAAAGCATAATTTTGATTACACACAAGCTGAAAGAAATCAAACAAGTCGCACAAGAATGCACAGTTATTCGCAGAGGAAAATACATCGGCACGGTGAATGTTGCCGACGTAACCGAAACCCAACTAGCTTCCATGATGGTAGGGCGCGAGGTAATTCTAAACGTAGAAAAAGAAGAAGCACAACCAACCGATACCATCTTTGAAATGAAAGACGTAATGCTAGAAGACGAAAAAGGCATAAAAAGACTAGATAACTTGAGCTTAACAGTACGCAAAGGCGAAATATACGGCATAGCTGGCGTAGATGGCAACGGTCAAAAGGAACTGATTGAAGCAAT
>WQVV01000257.1 GCA_009785665.1 Defluviitaleaceae bacterium | reverse complement strand
GCAGACCTTGTGGGTAAAGTTGAAGCAGGAATCCCCGAAGACGACCCACGCAACCCAGCTACAATTGCCGATAACGTAGGCGATAACGTAGGTGACGTTGCAGGTATGGGCGCAGACCTTTACGAATCTTACATCAAATCCATGCACGCGGGAATCGCGCTGGGTTATGCGGCTTTTATCCACAATGGATATGACATGGTGTGGGCGGCAATGTTCTTGCCCGTTGCACTAGCCGTTGTTGGAATGATTGCATCACTAATTGGTACATTCATGATTCGTACCAAGGAAAAAGCTACACAAGCAGAACTTCTTACAACCCTTCGCACAGGCACATATACCGCCGCTATAATTGCCGTGGTTGCCTTCGCACCTGTAACTTGGTTCGTAATGCGAGGCATGGGCGACCATACTGGATTGCCGCCGTGGTGGGGGTTATACATTGCAATTGTCACGGGTGTTGTGGCGGGTACGTTAATCGCTTACTTCACAGAGTACTTTACCTCCACCCACTATAAACCTGCCAAAAACCTTGCCGCCGCAAGTGAAACAGGCGCGGCAACAATTATTATCGCAGGTATTTCCCTTGGAATGAAATCCACCGTTGCACCAGTTATTATTGTAATTTTGGGTATTGTAGTCAGCTTCCTAGCCGCTGGCGGAACAATGGACACAGCCCAATTAACCTATGCAGTTGACTTCCGTTTCGGCTTGTACGGAATCGGTCTAGCCGCTGTAGGAATGCTTTCAACCCTAGGCATCACCCTAGCAACCGACGCTTACGGCCCAGTAGCCGATAACGCTGGTGGTATCGCCGAAATGAGCCACATGCCCCCAGAAGTTCGCGAACGCACAGACGCACTGGACGCACTAGGCAACACAACCGCTGCTACAGGTAAAGGCTTTGCGGTAGGTTCGGCGGCATTAACATCTTTGGCATTGTTGGTTTCATACATCAATATCGCAACCCGCCATTCTGCCAACCAATACGAAGAATATGCAGGCAGTCAAATGCTACGCATTCCTCAAGGCATTGACGAGCAAGGTTATGAAATCATAAACTATGTACCACGCTCCGATTTCGTTTTGGATTTATCACTTAACAACCCATCTGTTCTAATCGGTGTTTTCCTTGGCGCAATGCTGGTATTCGTTTTCTCTGCTATGACAATGAGCGCGGTACAACGCGCCGCTCAAAGCATAGTTATGGAAGTTCGCAGACAGTTCCGCGAAATCGCTGGCATTATGGAAGAAAAAGCCGATCCAGACTACGCAGCCTGCGTTGACCTATGTACCCGAGGCGCGCTAAAAGAAATGATTATGCCCACAGTAATATCGGTACTCCTACCCATTATAACGGGCTTAATCTTTGGCGTTGAGGGTGTAGTAGGCTTCATAGCTGGCGCAACCGTAATCGGTTTCGTAGTAGCCGTATTCATGAATAACGCCGGCGGCGCGTGGGATAACGCTAAGAAGTATATCGAAGGCGGCAACCACGGCGGCAAAGGTTCAGACTGCCACAAGGCCTCCGTAATAGGCGACACAGTAGGCGACCCATTCAAAGACACAACAGGCCCATCAATAAACACCCTTTTCAAACTGGTATCAACAGTTTCAATAACAATAGTAAGCGTTATCGCGGCTTACTCAATTTTCTAAAAAATTTCAACAATAAAAAGCCGTCATGTGTGTTTTAAACCTCATGACGGCTTTTTCGTTTTGAAACACGCCCTAATATAGGAGGATTAGCATGAGCGACTTTTTTGAATTTAAATATATTACATGCAAGGCGTTCTATGAAAACTATTATGGTCTTAAATTGGGGTGCAATGGGGCGGGGTCAAAATGTCTTGTTGACTTCGAGCTAATAATAGACGAATTTTACAAAGACGAGTACGAGGAATTTACAGGCGAGAAAAGAGATGCCAAAGCACTAGCGGTCTATTCGGAACTGCTTAAACTAATAGCAAAATTCAAAGGCGACTTAACCTATTTCCGAAGCTACTACGAAGATTTTATAAAACTCCACAACAACATAGAAATAGATGAAATCCTAACAGAAAAAGAAAAACGCTACTTCCATGACGACATGGCGTACATTAAAAGAGCATTCAACACCAACGATACTAGGGCGTGTTGCCACTAAAAAAGCGGCACAGCCGCATTTCGCCGATTACATGTATTTCAAGGCCCTAAGATACGGCAGGGACTTCTTCCAATTGGTTTGCTATGGATAATACGGTGTCAATCGAAAGGTCGGTAGCGTCAGCAATTTTCTCAACAGAATCACCTAGCAATAACAGTTTTTTTGCAACAGCTTTAAGCCTTTCAATTTCTTTGCTCTTGTCACGGTCAGTAAGCCAACCATGCATTTCAGCACCTTCCAAAAAAATTTCTTTTACGTCTTCAGTAAACATACTCATTGCCTCCTTGAACGCATCAGGGTTTGCCTTTACCAATCTATCCAAAAACACATTTTTATCGTCTAAGGGCTTGCGCTCCTTGTAAGATTGCAGTGTTTTCATCATATCTTCACCACTTAAATTGCTACGAAGATTCCGTAAAAATAGATTTTCGTCCTCTGGCAGTTTTTTGCTTTCCAATATCTGAATCGGAACAGCACCGACGGTTACATAATAAATTCCAGTGCTAAACTCCAAAACCCTTATACCTTGTTCATCTTCAAGGATTTTGGTAAGTTCTCTCGGGTACACCGTCAATGATACGGAAACAGTTATATCTGACATCTGTACTTTTTCATGTGACGAATACATGAACGCATATGCAATCACTTTTTGATAATCCCAATAAGTGAAACTGTCATTTTCAGACTTATATTCAACGACATTGTGATTTTTGAATATCTTGCCGATATTTTTTGAAATTTTTACATTTTTAATCTTTTTTATAATTAAGGTGTCCATGCGGGGAGCTTCCTTGTACAGTTCATGCTCTTTCTTAAATTCGAGAGAATCCCCATACTCGTAAAGCTCCAACTGCAACGCTTCATGATGCGCACTGTGCCAGTATATCTTGTCTTTCTTGTCCACTGGCTTCCCCACCTCTCGCTGTGATTATACTATAAACAATGGCTATGCTCAATTATTTTGCCGCGACTTTTGTTTGCGTTGTACTGATTTTTATTCTCTAATCCTCGCGAATTACATAGCCCTTGCCCCGTACTGTTTCTATTATTTGGGAGTTTGTGTGGTATGATATTTTTGCACGTATGTTTTTTATGTTTGCGTCTATTATGTTGGACTCGCCGTAGAAGTCGCCTAGAACGGCGGTTATTATTTCTTGGCGGGTTTTTACTTTGTTTTTGTTTTTGTGTAGGTAGTTTAGGATTTCAAATTCTGTTTTGGTTAGGGATATGTCTTGGTTGTTTATTTTTGCTTTGTAGCCTTCGGGGCTTATTTGTAACTTTGTTTCTAGGGGGTGTGCTTCGCTGGCGCGGGTTATGTGGCGTTTTATTCTTGCTATTAGTTCCATTGTGTCAAATGGTTTTGTTACGTAATCATCTGCGCCTGCTGTTAGGAAGGCTACTTTGTCGAAAACTTCTTTGCGTGCGGTTAGGATTATTACGGGGATGCTTGAGGTTTTTCGGATTTCTCGTAGGCACTCTAGGCCGTTTTTTTCTGGTAGCATTATGTCTAGGAGTACTAGGGCGTATTCGTTTGGGGTTTGGGAAAATTTTTGTAGGGCTTCTGTTCCGTCAAAGGCTGTTTCGGTTGCGTAGCCTTCAAATTGTAGTTCTGCTTTTAGAAAGGAGACTATGTTTTCTTCGTCTTCGCAGATTAGGATTTTTTCCACTTTTGCGATACCTCGCTTTCGGTTAGTTCGCGCCACTTGCCTTGGGGGAGTTCGCCTAGTTCTATTTCACCTATTGCTATGCGTTTTAGTCTTTTTACTGGGTGGCCTATTGCTTCGCACATTTTGCGTACTTGGCGGTTACGGCCTTCGTGAATTGTGATTTTTACTGTTGTGTCAGCGTGAGGGGAATTGCTGGCTTCGTGACGTTTGTGCGGCTTAGAATGCATGTCGTCGGCGAAAAGCGGCTGTGTCGCCTGTGCCGTC
>WQVV01000256.1 GCA_009785665.1 Defluviitaleaceae bacterium | reverse complement strand
TATCCCGTTAAGGCTATGAAGTTTTTAACCTATAGTGTTGACGAAATATGTGAAAAGAACATGACTATTCTTCTGCCGCTGTATCTGTTAAAACTACGCCGTGAAACTGACAACGCCAAGAAAAGGACAGAGAAGAATCGGGAAGCCGCATTACGGGATGTTGCTAAAAATCTAAAGAAACTAATCGAAATGAGTATCCTACCTGCCATTGCCGAAAGCGAGAAAGCAGGCAATATAACCCACAGCGATGCATTTGAGTTATTGAGCCTGTTAGACCGCCTATATGATTATCTGTATGGCAGTATAAATGAGTTCAAAGACGAGGAGGCAAATATCATGTTGGCAGATGTGTTGGAACTAAAATATGATGCACGGCTTGCGAGTGAAGTTAAGGAACAAGTTAAGGAACGGCTTCTTGAAGAAAAAAGGGACATCGCTCGTAGTATGAAAGCTGATGGCGACTCGGCAGAAAAAATAGCAAGGAACACAGGACTTTCCGTAAAAGAAATTGAAAAATTATAGATTCAAAAATAAACCTCTGCACGGTAAGGAAAACCGAAAAGAGGCTTATTTATTGCCGTTGGTGGGGGTGCAGGAGGGTGCAAAAATCCGCACACCCTTGCACACTCCTTTGGCGTGTTTCCACGTTATCAAGTAATTGTACGCATATCAACGTGAATACGCCCTTTGCGTTTGCGTACAAGGTCGCTGTACAAACAAACGCCTTTAATACTTTTAGCGGAAAAAGTATTAATCAACAATTACAGTCATTCGCTATAAACCGACGCAAGCGTTAGCCCGCGTGTGAATGGTGATATTGTCCCCATTAGCCCAGCGCGGGAGTAAATGCCTTGAAGTTTTCCGTTGTAGGTGAACAAACCTGTTAGGTTGTTGAACTCTTGAAAATTGGGGTGGGGGTTGTCGTTAAAATCTAGGTTTATGGATTTATATTGGGGGCAGTAGCGTTGTAGCAGATAACTTTTGTTTGTGGATTCTGCAACGGTCGTTGCCCAGTCTGCGGGCGACATATCTACTCCCGCGAATACGCCGCGTGAGCCGTAAAGGTCTTCGGGTTTTATAATCCAGTTTTGCTTGTTTTCCAAAACATCGGCTAGGTCGAACGCGCCGTCTTCTAGGGGTAGGGTTTCGGGGATATGCCGCAGAACGTATGCGTGCTCATCTTCTGTTAGGAATGCTAGAGTTTCGGGCATTCGTAGGATTTTGAAAACGGCTTTGTTATGGATTATCTGCGTGCGAAAATGCCCGATTATACAAACTGCGTTGTCGCGGGCGGCTTGCAGAAATGGTTTTACTTGGGCTTCACGTTCCATTATGTCGCAAGTTACGGCGCGTCGGTAGATTGCGTCTATTTTTTTGCCGTCGGGCGTTTTTAGAACGCCGTCGGAGTATTGTAAGTCGCGTATCTCGCAAATATCGGTGTCGTAGCCTGCTTTTTGGAAAGCTTTTTTAAACTCTATGAACTCATTTGGGGTAGAGTTTTCCATGAAGTCGGTGATTACTATTCTTGGCTTGGTTGGCGCATTTGGCGAATAATCTGCGTAAATATCCGCAAACTCGCGCACCCATGAATCGAAGAACTCGAATGTCTTTAGTTCGTGTTCCTTGCTCATTTCCCAAAATGCGTCGCTTGTGCGGATTGCATTATTTATTTCCCTATCTTCATTCATCGCGCTTGCGCCGTCTGCGTTAAATTCGCAGAACTGAAAAGAGAAATCTTCCTCGTTGAAAAAAATATCCAAACGCGCAATAGGCAGAAGCCGCGAATACCCCGCCTCCGATAGAATTAGTTCCTCCAGCGAAGCAGGGAACGGGAATAGCTTTCGATATTCCGCATCATTCAAATATCGCGACATTACCTTGTCCAATATCCCGCAAATATCAAGGGTAGCTTTCTGCAAAAATTCCCAAGCCTGCCACGAGAATATTTTCGGCATGTAAAGACATGCCACTGGTTGCCCGCGATACACCGCCGTTGAAGATTCCATGTACTTCACCGCCGCATTCCCGCTTTTGATATTCTCCTCAAAGCGTTCGCGTACTATCGCGGTGTATTTTTCGTTAAGTTCTTTCATTTTAAAATTCCTTTCGTATGGAAATCAATTTTAGAACCTGCGGTCAATAAAATTGCGCCGAAGTGGCGTAAAAACGGAATCTTTCAGCGGTTTTGTGACGACGACGCGTGCCAGAGGCACGCTAGGAGTTGCAAAATTGCTGAAAGGTTTCGTTTTTATGTCAATTCGGCGTGATTTTATTGACCGCAGGTTCTTAATCAAGCATTCTAAGCTACGGACTCCAATGCGTCAACACTAACACATCAATTAGGTTTCCGTCTTCATCGAATCCCCATCTTGCTGTTGCAGTCACTTCAGGAATGCCAAATACAACATACCAAGCGTGATACCTTCCTAGAACAGCACTAACGGACATTTCTCCAACAATAGGAATGTTAGGAACAACGTCGGGTCTGGGTATAGCCGTTATAGGGGAAAATCCCATATGGAAATCAACACTCCCTAAAGACCAGTCCTCTCTTTCTTGAATAATGTCGATAACATCGTCGATGTTTGTTCCTATTGGTGTTACACGTAACACATAGCGTCTTAACATTCCTCGTGGCCTTCGTACAGGAGTGGCAATCATTGGTGTCGCGGTCACTACTAATACAACAAGCAATAGCGATAAAACAGTAGCACACATTATCTTCCATGATTTCACACACAAACACCTCCTGTAAACACTCCCATACAATAGCCCCCTTGATACTTTATTGCGGAGCTTTACGGTGCCCAGTCTTTCCACACCCATACTTCAATTAGATTACCATCGCCATCAAACCCCCAATAAATCATTACTCTTGTAGGGGCAATAAAGAATAACCTGTACCAAGCGCGGTAATCATCCATGCGAACGAATATTGATTTTTCCCCAATAACACGACTTCCCGTATACGGACAGGCTGGCCATTCTGGAAGGTGCCAACGCGGTAGGAATCCTCTATTTAAATTTACACGAGGTTGTCCCCAGTTGTCCATGTTTTCAATAATTTCAACCGCATCCTCTATGCTTGTACCTAATGGCGTATGTCTTAGGATATGGTTTCTAACCATTCGAGACGATCTTCGCATAGGGTTTGTAATCATGGGTACAACAGTTATAAGCAACATTGCTATCATTAAAAATATCGCAATCCAAGTGCGTACTCTTAGCTTCTTCATTCCATATCTCCAATTAAGAACCTTCCTAGGTTTTGAGTTTTGTAACAACCCACCGAACAAGACCATTGAAAAAATCCCCTTTTAATAAAAACGAGGTTCAAAACCGCATAAGAGCATCATAAGTCTCTTGCCGTCATCATAGCTTTCTACATAATCCAACTTGTCTGCACAAGCACTTCTATTAGATTCCCGTCGGCATCGAATCCCCACCGCGCAAATACTTGTACATAAGGCGCACCAAACATAACATACCACGCACGGTATCTTCCGAGGTTTGCAAACACAGCCATTTCGCCAATAACCGTAAGATAAGGATGTCTTTCTGGACAAGGTCGCACGGATGTTTGTGGCGAAAATCCCATCTCAAAATCGACTCTTCCTAACGTCCAGCTATCCCTCCCCTCAATAATGTTGATAACATCATCAATATGTGTTCCCATAGGGGTTATTTCTAATATATAGTTTCTCACCATTCCCCGAGGTCTTTGTATTGGGTTTTTAATCATTGGTATTATCACGGTTACTAATATTACAACTAAAACCAGTGACAATACAACTATACTAAAAAGCCTTAACTCCTTCATTCCCTAATACCTCCAAATATAGCATTTTCAGTTTGACTTAACACTTTGCGAGCCGAAAATCGCGAACGCTTCTATGCGTTTTCGGCGAAGCAAAGTGTTTATGTCAAACGGAAATGATATAAAATATTGCACGATAGTCCATATTTACTCCCACACCCTAAATTCTAAAATTTGAAGTAAATCCATTTCTGTTAAGGTCAAGTTATTGTGTTCGTTGACACTTTCAAACACCCAGTTATCATGCGCTGTCCTTAT
>WQVV01000255.1 GCA_009785665.1 Defluviitaleaceae bacterium | reverse complement strand
TGCAAAAATATCATGGTAGACGACAGCTTGTAGCAAATGAAATGGGAATCAGTCTATCAACTTTGTGGCGGTACATGAAAAAGTATGGGATTAAGACATGATAGAGAATTTTATTTTTAGCATAAATGCGGTTGTGCCGATATTTTCGCTTATAGGTTTTGGTTATATTTTGCGGCAAAAGGCATTTTTGTCAGAACCCACTATAAATGAACTTAATAGACTTGTGTTTACATTTGCGTTGCCTGCGATTTTGTTCAGAAGCACATATCAAGTTAATTTTAGCGAACTTTTTAACCCGCGCTTGATTGGATGGGTTTTGGGTAGTATTGCGTTGTCGTTTATTGTGTTTTGGTTTTTTGCAGAGTTGTTTCTGCGAAAAAAGCGCGACCTTATCAGTTCGTTTGTTCAAGGTGCTTATCGTGCCAACTATGCAGTAATGGGAATACCGTTGGTTGCTAATATTATGGGCGAGTATGATACTGGCATGACGGCGTTATCGGTTGCTTTTGTTGTTATACTTTATAATGTGTTGGCAGTTATTGTTTTTACGGCAAAGGGTTCGGATAGGGGATTTAGTTTCGCGCTTTTTAAAGACGTGCTGATTGGTTTATTCAAAAACCCTTCGATTATTGGGTCTTTTTTAGGTCTTGCGGTTAATTTATCGGGCATTCAAATGCCACAGATGGCCAGCGATACGGTTGGTTTTGTTGCTACGCTTGGGACACCTTTGGCACTGCTTGCGGTTGGTGGCTCTATGCAAATTTCTGCCGTGCGGGAGTATCTTAAAGCCGTGATAGCATGTACTGCCGCCAAAATTGTGGTGATGCCTTTGGCAGTTGTGCTTGCATCAATTCAACTGGGATTTAGAGGAGAAGAATTAGCTCTTATTTTTGCAGTATCAGCAAACCCCACGGCTATGATTAGTTATGTAATGGCTACAAGAATGGGCGGCAATCCAGACTTTACATCATCAGTAATTTTGATGACTACAGCGTTTTCGTTGGTTACGATTACTGCGGGGGTTTATTTACTTATGGTGTTTGGTTTGGTGTAACAAATAAAACCACGTCTCAATGTGGTGACGTGGCTTTATTTGACACTTACAATGCTTCTGCGCATTTTCGGCGAAGCTATTGCAATATAAACCGTTCGATTGAGGCTACGCAGTTGAAACTGTCGTCCCATGCTAGTACATTGTAAGCTATGTCGGTGTTTTTTAAGTCGGGGTGTTTGCTTAGGTCTAGTAAAAAATTGCCTTCTTCTAAGTGATTGCCTATTTTGCCTGCTATTAACTCGCTGTTGGCTACTAACTCTACGCGTGTGATTTTTCTTTTCTGGTTTTTTCGTTCTTTTATAATGCGGTAGCTTATTTCATAAATGTTGTCGGTTATTTTTTTTGGCTTTTTTGCATCTACATTGTATAGTGGTTCTACTGTTTCCATAGCTTGCGCGCCGCCCCAACCATGTTCTAGCGGGTATCTTTTTTGCCCGCGTTGATTATGGATATGCCACAGAAATTTCCTGTGCAACGAAAAACTTGAATTACCTTCTATTCGGATTAACGCAGGATTGTTTTGCCCAAGGTTATTTTTCGCGGCGATTGGTAGAATTGGTATTGATGAAATTTCGTAACCCGCCAGTGCCGCTTCTGCTGTGTCAAGGGCTACTGGGTCTAAAGATGCCATCATTGCGCTGGAGATAATATAATCGGTTTTTTGGTCGGTGGTTGGTAGATATGAAATTCCGCCTACGGGTAGCGTTGGGCCTTTTCGATTAGCGGTGATGCAATCCATTATGCAATAATCATAACTGCGAACTTTGTGCATTGCGCATAGATATTCCGTTAGCTTCCATGTGTTGTGATTTCCTTGTTCGTCGTAGTACATACCGCTGTGTCCGTAACGCCCTTGGTCGTTTGGCATTCCATAGCGGCTTCTTATTCCGTAGTGAAGTTTTAACGCGCCTGTTATTCCTTCTATCCCGTGGCTTTTTAGAATTGGTAGCGCGATTAGTACATCGCAATATTCTTCGGGGGTGTCGGTGGCTTCTGCTTGCTCCTTCGTTCGTAGAAATTTTGGAAACGATACTTTGACAACACGCCCACTTTCCATTGGAATTTCAAATAATTCACGACCTTCCGTGCCTATTGCGTCGAGATTTACCAGCTCCGCTTTTGAATCCCCGTCGAGGATTCCGTCGGCATTAAAGTCGTAGCAATAATCTTCCTCGTCTACTGCGTTGTCACCTGTGCGCTCCAGCTTCGCCCAGTAGAAACTCGTTTTTATACTCTTTAATGATGGATTGCGATTGGAATACATAACAGCATCAACTACTTTTAAACTTGCACCATCAGAAAATCCTATTATTTCGCGTACTCGGTCTGCTACGTGACGCACTACTCTTGGGTCGGTTATTATTCCGCGGCCTTTTTCGCCGCGTTCTCCCATGTAGGGGCCAACTAGATTTACTTTTAGCACTACTTTGTCGCTTGGCTTGATTATTTTTCTCAAGCCCTCTGCGCCCAAGGTTTGGAATATTACATCATCTATCATGTCGTATACTTCTTGGTCGGTTGGGTCTGCCGTTTGACGAGAAAAACCAACATGTGACAATTCCTTTTTCATATAATCCCCCTACTTTTGTTTTTAATAGTTGTTCCACTCTATGTAAAGAAGCTGTTTTTGGTTAATACAAGATTCTAAGCTTTTGCCCAATAGGTATTTTTGTGTATAATGATACTTGATACGAAAGGGGTTTTAGCAAATGAACAAGATGCCCGAAATATTTGGAAGCATGGTATTTAATGAATCTGTAATGCAAGCGCGACTTCCCAAGGAAGTTTATAAGGCGTGGAAAAAAACAATGGCGCAAAACAAACCGCTAGAACTAGACGCAGCAAATGTAATAGCCAACGCAATGAAAGACTGGGCAATAGAAAAAGGCGCGACGCATTTCACGCATTGGTTTCAGCCAATGACGGGGATTACGGCAGAGAAACACGATAGTTTCTTGGTTCCAGCGGGTGACGGACGCGCATTAATGGAATTTTCGGGGTCGTCGTTGGTGCATGGCGAACCTGATGCGTCAAGTTTTCCGTCTGGTGGATTGCGGGCTACGTTTGAAGCGCGTGGGTATACTGTGTGGGACGTGACATCTTACGCATTTATAAAAGACGGGACGTTATTTATTCCAACGGCGTTTTGTTCGTATAGTGGCGAGGCGTTGGATAAAAAAACACCGCTTCTAAAATCAATGGAAGCGGTAAGCACGCAGGCCTTGCGAATTTTACGACTTTTCGGAAAAACAAATGTGAATGCCGTTTTGCCAATGGTAGGCCCAGAGCAAGAATATTTTCTTGTAGACAAAGCAATGTGCGCAAAGCGTCCAGATTTAGTATACAGTGGACGCACGTTATTCGGAGCACGCCCCCCCAAAGGGCAGGAACTAGACGACCACTACTACGGCAGTATAAAACCACGAGTAGCGGCATACATGAAGGAACTAGAAGAAGAACTATGGAAGCTAGGCATTTACGCAAAAACAAAACATAACGAAGCCGCGCCAGCCCAGCACGAACTCGCGCCAATCTACACCACAGCAAACATAGCCACCGACCATAATCAAATTACAATGGACATGATGAAAAACATAGCTGACCGCCACGGTCTAGTATGTCTCTTGCACGAGAAGCCATTTGCGGGCGTGAACGGAAGTGGCAAACATAATAACTGGTCGCTATCCACAGACAAAGGCGCGAACCTACTAGAACCAGGTGAGACACCCCATGAGAATGCACAATTTCTGCTATTCCTAATGGCGGTAATTAAAGCGGTAGACGAGTATCAAGATTTACTACGGGTGTCGTCTGCAAGCGCGGGAAACGACCATCGCCTAGGCGCGGGAGAAGCCCCACCAGCAATAATGTCGATATTTCTAGGCGACGAGCTTGCAGGAATAATGGACGCATTAGAAGCGAAATCCACCTACGAAAACAAAGAACATCACGAACTAGAAACGGGCGTAACCGTCCTTCCGCATTTTTTAAAAGACACCACCGACCGCAACAGAACATCACCATTTGCGTTCACGGGTAATAAATTTGAGTTTCGTATGGTAGGCTCGTCGTTTTCGATTGCTGGGCCTAATATCGTAATCAACACCACTGTTGCGGAAGC
>WQVV01000254.1 GCA_009785665.1 Defluviitaleaceae bacterium | reverse complement strand
TGATGGAAGCAGGAAAAGATTATTTTGTCGATAAAGCACCAATGGTTACATTACAACAGCTAGAAAAAGTTAAAGAAGTCCAAGAAAGGACAGGACAGAAATACGCAGTATATTATTGTGAACGACTGCATACCGAAGCGGGCGTTTTCGCAGAAAAGCTAATTAAACAAGGTGCTATTGGAAGAGTCATTCAAACGATAGGACTAGGGCCACACAGATTAAATGCGTCAGCTCGTCCTAGCTGGTTTTTTAAGAAAGAGCAGTACGGTGGTATTTTATGTGATATTGGAAGTCACCAAGTCGAGCAGTTTCTATTTTTTACTGGAGCCACTAATGCGGAAATAGCAAGTGCTCATGTCAAAAATTATAAAAACCCCAAGCATCCAGGGTTAGAAGATTTTGGAGACTGCAATTTGATGGGAAACAACGGCGCAACGGGTTATTTTCGGGTAGACTGGTTGACTCCAGATGGTCTTTCAATATGGGGTGATGGTCGATTAACCATACTAGGAACGGATGGTTATATGGAACTACGAACCTATGTTGATGTTGCTCGCGACAAAACGGGTGACCATATTTATTTGGTGACGCAAGATGGCGAATATCACATTCCTGTTCGCGGAAAAGTTGGCTTCCCATACTTCGGGCAACTGGTTTTGGATTGTATACATCGCACTGAAACCGCCATGACACAAGTACATGCTTTCAAAGCGGCAGAATTATGTATCAAAGCACAAATGTATGCTGACGCAAAAATCATTGTATAAGGCACATTTTTAATCACGTATGCAGAAGCAGAACGTGTGTTTTTAACATAGCGAGGAGATGACGGAAATGAACAAATCAAGGTATATCGGAAGCTACCCTGTTATTGGAATAAGACCAACAATTGACGGCAGGCGTGGCGTATTAAAACTACGTGAATCATTGGAAGGCAAGACGATGGAGATGGCAACATCGGCAGCAAAATTGCTGGAAGAAAACATCAAATATTCAAATGGTGAACCTGTAAAAGTTATAATTGCTGACACCACCATTGGCGGCGTAGCAGAAGCCGCTATGTGCGAAGAAAAATTCCGCCGCGCGGGTGTGGACATCACCATCACCGTAACACCAAGCTGGTGCTATGGCGCGGAGGTTATGGACGCTAACCCAAACACATTAAAGGCCGTATGGGGTTATAACGGAACAGAAAGACCTGGTGCTGTATTTTTAGCGGCAGTTTTATCGGCTCATGCTCAAAAAGGGCTTCCTGCGTTTGGCATTTACGGAAAAGAGGTTCAAGAGCTTGATGCTGTTGGTATTCCAGAAGATGTGCAGCTAAAGCTATTACGTTTTGCTCGTGCAGCAGTGGCAGTTGCCACAATGCGAGGGAAATCTTATTTGCAAATTGGCTCTGCTTGCATGGGAATTGCTGGTTCGCAGATGGATTTTGGCTTTATGGAAGAATATCTTGGAATGCGTGTTGAATCTGTTGACGAAGTAGAAATTATCCGCCGCATGACCGAGGGCGTATACGACGAAACGGAGTATCAGCGAGCATTAAAATGGACAAAAGAAAACTGTACCGAGGGCTATGACAAAAACCCCGCACATGTACAAAAAACCCGCGAACGCAAGGACGAGGACTGGGAATTTGTCGTAAAAATGATGTGCATAATCAAAGATTTAATGACAGGCAACAAAAACCTACCCGAAGGCTGTGAAGAAGAACGCCTAGGACGCAACGCAATAGTAGGCGGCTTCCAAGGTCAGCGGCAGTGGACGGATTTTTATCCAAACTGCGACTTCCCAGAGGCTATGTTGAACACCTCATTCGACTGGAACGGTGCCCGCGAGCCATATATCTTTGCAACAGAAAACGATATTTTGAATGGCGTGAGTATGTTATTTACGCATCTGCTAACGCACACTTCACCGATTTTTGCAGATGTACGCACGTACTGGAGTACGGACGCGGTGGCGAAGGCGACGGGATATCAGCTAGAAGGTCACGCGGCAGATTCCAACGGTATTATTCACCTAATAAACTCGGGCGCGGCGTGCCTAGACGCAAGCGCACAAGCCGTAGACGCAAACGGAAACAAATGTATGAAGCCTTGGTACGAAATCACCGAGACCGACCAAAAAAATATTTTAGCAAATACAACATGGCCATACGCCGACCTCGGACCCTTCCGCGGCGGTGGGTACTCGTCGTGCTTTGTTACCACAGCTGTTATGCCAGTGACGATGATTAGGCTAAATCTAATAAAACACCTCGGCCCTACGCTACAAATCGTAGAGGGCTGGACGGTGCATTTGCCAGACAACGTGACAGATATTCTATGGAAGCGCACCGACCCAACATGGCCATGTACATGGTTTGCGCCGCGCGTAAAAGGCGAAGGCGTGTTCAAATCCGCGTACCATGTGATGAACAATTGGGGTGCAAACCACGGCGCGATTAGCTACGGGCATATCGGTGCGGATATTATATCACTATGCGCCATGCTTCGCATTCCCGTTTCCATGCATAATGTAAACGAAGACGACATCTTCCGTCCCGCCGTTTGGAACGCATTTGGCATGGACAAAGAGGGGCAAGACTACCGTGCGTGTGAAGCCTACGGCGCATTTTATAAGGGCTAATGGAGGGTAATTTCGGTTTTTCTGTCCAATAAAAAAAGGACTAAGTCTCGAAGCTGCGCTACGCTTCAATGGACTTAGTCCTTTTTCAGATTAAGCCGCAGTAATTATCTCCTTAGCCAAACTAGCGGCAGTAGCCGCATCGGCGGTATAATACTCTGCACCGATTTCATTTTTGAACGTCTCGGTAATAGGCGCACCGCCTATCATAAACTTCACCTTATCGCGTAATCCTGCCTTTGCGAAAGCTTCGATTACGTTTTTCATTTCGCCCATGGTGGTGGTTAGCAGTGCGGATAGTAGGATTAGGCTACTTCCGTGTTCATTGTACGCTTCTACAAATTTCTCGGCGGGTACGTCTATGCCTAGGTCTACTACTTCTATGCCCTTGCCTTCGAGCATTAGTTTTACTAAGTTCTTGCCGATGTCGTGTAGGTCGCCTGCTACGGTGCCAAGGATTACTTTACCAATAGGCTCGACTCCAGCCTCGACTAGATGGGGTTTCAAGATTTCCATACCTGCGTTCATGGCTCGTGCGGCGACAAGCATTTCGGGTACATAGACTTGGTTGTTTTTGAATTTCTCACCGACAATGCCCATTGCCGCAAGCAATCCTTCGTTAAGAATATCGGCTACGGGTACACCACTTTCTATCGCCTTTGCTACTTCTTCTTTTACTAGCTTTGCTTTGCCTTTTTGTACGAGTTCAGAAATTTGTGTGCATATGCTCATTTTCATTTCTCCTTCTACAATATTGTATTTTTTCGGTTTCGCGCATTCACTACTTACTTAAATGCGCGTACTTTTTTTGCAAATTCAAGACCGTATTCGTATGTCCCCGTAGCGGACGGCATATAGCCGCCTTCCATGAATTTATATAGGAATGTGTCGTCTACGCGCTGTGGGTTTGGATCGAAAAACGATACATCGTTATAATCCAGCGGGCATGTTAGCAGAATGTCGTTTTTCTTAGCGATTTCCAGCAGCTTGAGCATATCCTCACGAGATTTTCCCATGCCGCGTAGGATTATCATGTCTAAGGTGCGCGGTTTGCAAGCAAGAACACTGTCTATAAAATTAGGAAAATACGGCCCGCATGTATGCAAATGCCCATGCCCATACCGTTCGAATAGCTTCAAATTATATGGGCGGCAAAACTCTTGGTGCAGTGACGGCGTGATGACAGAAATATAGTCATCCCAAATGCAAAGCCCGTCCAATCCAGGCAGTGGATTATACATATTGTAAGCAAAAAGCTCTTCGCCCGCCCATTTTTCCATGGTATCGATGAGTTTTATAATGCCGTCGGTTACGGTGTTTAGTAGCTTATGCACTAGCTCTGGCTCGTCGTACATCGCCATCATTAGTTCCTCGTTAGGCAACAGCTTTGTGGCAGAGCCGTAGGGGGACTGATAATCTGCAATACAAACGGGGATTTCTCCATTTGTTGCTTCTATGAAAATTTCCATATGTTCCTTTAGCTTTTTTCCCCACTCGGTGTCTTCGATTTCAAAGTCATTTGCCACAGCCTCAGCCTCATAGATGTCTTTGTAAATCCGCCCCTCT
>WQVV01000253.1 GCA_009785665.1 Defluviitaleaceae bacterium | reverse complement strand
CGCCGTTGAAAATTACCGTAAAACAGAAGAAAACACATTCGCCTATATGTTGTGCGCTTTTGTGTCTAAGGACAGTAAAACCGAGGGCTACAAAACCGTTCGCATACCCGCCCAAACATACGCCGTTTTTTCATCTGAAACATTTAAGCGGGATTACAAAGAAAACGACTTTTTCAAGATTTTGGACATCATGCAAAAAGCGTTTTACAGCGAATGGCTACCAACCGCAAATTATGAAAGAGCCGACGGAGCAAATTTTGAGATTTATGGCGGGCATGGCGAAGATTTAACAGTTGAGTTATGGTATCCTGTTGTTGCAAAACAAAACAAATAAGCAATAATTTTGTGTGCCGCCTATCTTGTGTAATGATAGGCGGCATTATTTACATAATGCCGCCCTGCCTGTTTACCTATTTGACGCTTACCAATGGAAACCCTCCTAGAATAATTAAGCAATCACTATTCTGAGAGAAGTTTTTATGCCTATGATTAAAAAGACAATTTCCCCATAGCAATCCTTTAGGGAAACTTTTCTTAGGAAAAAAATTTCCTTGCACGGTTTTTTCTGCAATAACCCATCAAAGAAATTCATTTTCCCCCTATACCCCTGCATATAATCATATGAAACGCTATAGCGATTTCATTTGAAATTGGGCTTCGTCTGTCGTCAACCCATTTCAAATCGAAACGCCTATAACAAAGGGGTTGACGGATATGAAGCAAATCACGCATGAGAATATAAAGCAAATGGATATATCGTTAGGCGGGGGAATATTTGGGGAGAAGGCGCGAATTGATACGATTAATCACCCGATTTTAGTGGTGGGACTTGGCGGCACGGGAACGGACGCGCTTCTGCGGTTAAAGTATCAAATTAACCGTCGATTCAAGTTGCCCGATAATCCGATAACGAAGCAGAAAAAACCAAAGCCCGACAACATAGAATATCTCGCGCTGGAAACAAACGAGCATGACCGCAAACGCTACAAAGGTATTGCGCTAGACCCATACACAGAAATGGTGCTGCTATCCAATGCGGGGATAGGTGCGATATTAAACAATCGTTCTACCATGCCCGACTATATTAGCAAATGGTTAAGCCCCGAGCTAACCATAACCGATGGCACAAAAGGCGCGAGCGGAAATCGTCAAGCTGGGCGGTTACTTTTATTTGAGAAAATCAATACTGCGATAGATGCTATCGACAATAAAATTCGCAGTCTACGCACCGACCAAGAGAATAAGCTACTGGTTTTTCTGTTATCGGGGTTATCTGGCGGAACGGGCGGCGGAATGTTTTTGGACATAGCCTATATAATTCGCGGATTAATGGAACGCGAGTACGGAAGCAAAGGCGTGGACAAGGTAGAAATAACAGGTTATTTATTCACGCCAGATGTTCACCTCGCTGGTAACAACATGAACATTCACACAGAGGAATATATTCAGCGCAACGGTTACGCCGCGTTAAAGGAACTCGATTATTTCATGAACATAGAAGAACGAATGGGCGAAAGATTTTCTCAAAAATACGGCACGCGGCTGGAGGTTAATTCTGGGCTTGCGCCGTTTAATTTATGCCACCTAGTAAGCGCGTGCAATATCGACGGCGTTTTTCTAAAAGGCGCGTATGATTACTGCATGAATGTCACAGCGGAAAACATAGTAAACTTCCTCGCGCTGGAGGACAAGGAATCTGGGAATGAGTTTGCAATACAAGATTATCTAAGCAATTTGATTTCCAATATCGGCACAATGAAAAGCAATTTACCCGCAGGAATGCCCAATTCTGCGAATTTCGTGTACAACATAATAGGCGCGTCTGCGGCGGTATTACCTACAGAAGGAATTAATTCCTATCTTGCACATGCGTTATTTCGCGAAATGTCGCATATGTTTGAAGCCGAGCCAGACGACCACGAACTACAGCAATTCGCGCAAACAGCAGGATTAGAAATAAACGCCCTAGGCGCGGAACTTGCGCGAAATCTTCCACCAATAAAACTGGACTACGCCGAAACAGATTACTACAGCTATCAAAACGTAATAAAAACCCGCCGCGTAAACGTAGACGAAAAATTAGCAGAGCAATACGCCGCCGCAAAACGCGCCCTATCCGAATCACGAGGAATAACTGCGTCAACCCTAGAAAACGTAAAAAAGGAACTTCGCGAAGTTTTTCTAAATCCAACGCAAGGGCCATTTTATACATCAAAGCTAATATCCAGCGACCGCAACCCCTGTCTAATGGCGCGACTAGAAGCCTATCAGCAACACCTACGCGAAAAAATAGACCACGCATCAGAAGAATTAGACGCATACGAAATAGCCGCCGAAACTCGTTTGGAAGAAGCCCGCAAAGCGTTCTTCCTATCCCGCGAAAGCAAAAAAAACGCATACATCGAAACAAAAATTCAAGCGTACCAAGCCCGCTTGCAACGGGATTGTTTCACGCGCCTAATCGAAATATACAAAAGCCTTCGTATCTCGTTAGAAAAGGAAAACGATAAAATCTACGCAGTGTACACAGAAATTTTGCGGGAAATAAACAAAATTCTAAACCACAACGCGGGAATAATTCTCGATGGCAAGCCGATAGATTCCGCGTCGCATAAAAATTACCATTGGGACGTAATCCACGTAAACGACACCATATCAGAAGTAGACCAAACCCTATACGACATAGGCACAGACGCACTAACTCGCGATTTCGCAAAGTCCCTGCTAGAAGAATCCGAAAAATGGCTAAACGACACAAATTTAAACATCACGCAAGCAGTATCGAATTTCATTTACGACCAATTCGGAAGTTTCCTAACCCGTTCTATGTCGGAATTTTTGAAGCTACGCTACGGCAAAGAACGCATTGTCGAACATATCGTAGAGGAAGAAATCGCGCCGCGTTTGTACCGCGACGCAAAGCCCATTTTTCATATGGATAATGCATCTGGGATTTTTAATTTCCCAAGTTATGGCGTGGTCAGTGTTCCCGCTAACTCGCCAGATATTCTGCGCGGAATCGAATCCTATCAGCAACACGCATTAGCAAATCTACGCTTCAACATTCGCAAAAGCAACATCACCGACCGCGTTTTCTGGCTTAACACACAAAACGGAATCCCACTTTTCGCCTACGCGCCAATCCGCGTATACGAAGAACTTTACGAACGCACCCTAGGAACAAAAGAAGGCGTAGGCCGTCACCTAGCAATGAACGAAAACGAAAACTGGGCAAACCTCCCGTCCCCAATTCCAGAAAAACTTTGGGGCGACACATACAGCAATCCACGCCAAAAAATCCTAAACGACGAAGCACGGCAAATCTTCCGCACTGGCCTAAAAACAGGAAGCATAGAAGAAAAAAACGGCCGTCTATTCATAGACGACTACGCCCTTTTCAATAGCACAACCCAAGAAGAAGCCGAGCAATTCTTCATGCGCTGTCCAAACCTAATAGCCCAAGTACACGCAGAAAACAACCGCCTAGCCCAACAAGCCGAAACAGACAAAGAATCCGACCTAACCGAAGATTTCCTAAAAATCCTAGTATGCGAAGCAATAGTAAAACGCGGTGCGCACTATCTATACGAAAAAGAACTAGAAGACGACCCATGGCCAGCTTTCGTAAACCTAATAGACCACGCCGACTACCCAGAATACACAATGTTCAACAACTACAAGGCCCTAGACCGCGCCCGCCGAACCACCCTAAAGACAAAGGCCAAATCCCACGAAGAAATTTGGCCAGCCGAAAAACTAATAATCAACCTAAAAAAGTGGCAAGGAAAAATAGCCGTCCGAAAAAACCAACTAGACAGCGAGATACAAAAGTGGCCAAAAGAAATGTACACCTTCTACCGAAACGCCCTACTAAGACTAAACACCCAAATATCAGCAGTTGTATAAGAGATTAAAGGTCAAAAGATTTTAAGGTCAAAAGATTTTAAGGTCAAAAGATTTAAGACCTTGGGACGCTGTCCCAAACCCTGCAAGGGGGCACAGCCCCCTTGACCCCATTTTTTTAGATTTTGCATTGAGTGGAATCGCTGTAATTAATTCCGTGCAGTTGTAACTACACGAGACTATAGCAATTCTACTCAATATAAAATTCCAAAAAGCGGGGTCAAGGGGGCTGCGCCCCCTTGCAGGGTTTGGGACAGCGTCCCAAGGTCTTAAATCTTTTGACCTTAAAATCTTTTGACCT
>WQVV01000252.1 GCA_009785665.1 Defluviitaleaceae bacterium | reverse complement strand
TGTGTTAGAGTGCCTATGTAAAATTCATTGGTAAGCGTTTGGGAAACAATTGGGTGTGACCATTTGCAACCGTGTTTTGTAGTTATGCCGTTCTCATTCAGATAGTTTGAAATTTTCCGAATACCCTCACCCTGTAGGTACATACCAAAAATCAACCTAACCAAATCGGCTTCTTGTTCGTTGACTACGAAATTTTTTAGTTCCTTGCTGTAATCATAACCAAGCGGGGCATTTGTGCAATGTACACGACCCTCTTTGTTATAGAGTTGCCACGTCATTTTTACACGTTCGCTTAGTTTTCGTGATTCTTGTTCTGCAAGCCAAGCGAATAACCCAAACTGCCCTTTGTCGCGTAAACTGTCTAATCCGTCCTCTACAAAAATTATTCGTATGCCGTTTTCAAACAGTTCCGCAAGTGCCGTTAGCGTTTCCCGTTGGTTGCGCCCAAAGCGGGAATATGACTTTGCCAAAAGTACTTGATATTTTTTGTCCTTGCCGTCCTGCAACAGCCTTTGAAATGACAACCGTTTTTTTGATTCCGTTCCGCTAAAGGCTTCATCACTGTAAACGTCAAATACTTCAAAGTTATGCCGTTTAATATAATCCTTAAAATATTCCTGTTGGTTTACAATGCTTGTTCCTTGTTCGTCCGTTGATACCCTAGCATAAATTGCACACTGCATAACATTCTCCTCAACATAAGTATATACGGAAATGCGAAAACATTAACCTCCTCCGCTCAAGTCTGCGTAAAAGCCCGCAGACTTAGCTCGTCGTTGGTAAATGTTTTCAGCATTCCGTATAGTTATGTATATAGTTGTCCTTTGTGAAAAATGCACTTTGCTTTGAAATCCGTTATTTTTCTTGATAATTTTTTAGGGTATGCGGCAATAGTCTAAAAAAAACAGCCGCGCCCATCGGCGTAGCTGCTAAAATTATCAAGGTTTTTTTAATTCGCTTTTTAAATCTTCAATCATCGTGTTAAGTGTTTCGCTTTTTGCGTTTTGTTCAGCAATTTCTTTCTGTACTCGCTCCATGAGCCGAAGTTGCCCGTTTTTATAGGCATCGAATTGTTCGTTAGTCATTCCCATTACTGCACCTCCTTAAATATAGTCTAGCAGTATTAATAATTGTCTGCGTATACTTGGAAGAATGATTGTGGGTGTACGCAGGCTGGGCATACTTGGGGAGCGGATTCGCTTTCGTGAATGTGTCCACAGTTTAGGCATATCCAACGCTGTTTTGTGTCTCGCTTGAAAGCTGTATCGTTTTCGATGTTTTCTAGTAATTTAAGATAGCGGTTCTCATGGTGCTTTTCGATTTCTGCGATTAGCTCCATTTGAGCCGCTATTTTGTCGAAACCTTCTTCTCTTGCGGTTGCCGCAAATTCTTTGTACATTTCTGTCCATTCGTGATGTTCTCCTGCCGCCGC
This sequence comes from Defluviitaleaceae bacterium, assembly GCA_009785665.1. Taxonomy (GTDB): domain Bacteria; phylum Bacillota; class Clostridia; order Lachnospirales; family WQUN01; genus WQVC01. Next base: position 2,787 of record WQVV01000252.1, on the reverse strand, counting down.
GCTTTTTAGATTGGCTTTTGTATCGCCTAGCCCGTTTAGGTGCTTAAACCATAACTTCGCGTGTGCCATTTCGTTGTTTGCCGTCTCTTGGAATATTGCGGCAATTTGCTCGTAGCCTTCCTTTTTCGCCACGCCTGCAAAATAAGTATACTTGTTCCGCGCTTCCGACTCGCCTGAAAACGCTGTGCGCAAATTCTGCTCTGTCTTGCTTCCCTTTAACTCTGGCATCATACTCATTCCTTTTCAAAAAAATTTAAAAACAAGGAGGTTAGAGGAGCAGAACTTGCGTTCATTTCCCTTAACCTCCTTATTTTCATTGTAACATACTACCATGGTCTATGCACGATATTTTGACTTATTGCCTAAAAAACGGTATCTGGCTTCGTGACGTATGCTGAAGCTTGCCAATGCATATCCTCGGCGAAAAGCGGCTGTGCCGCCCGCCTGCCTACATCATTGATGTTGTTGTTCCTGTTGTTAATGCGGATTTTACGCTGGTCATATCCTGTTGTGATGCGTTTGGAGATGTTGCGTAATAGCCTTTTTGTTCGGCGATTTTGTATAGGTCGTATTGGAATTTCTCGTCACCGTCACGCATTTGTTGAAATGTTTGGCGCAAGGTGGGGTTTGCTGTTTCACTAATAAATGTTGCGTACCCTGCAAGGCTTCCTTTTACCCCGCCAAGCACGTCAAGAACTATATCTCTTTCTTGCATGTTAATTCTCCTAACAATTTTGGATTTTAGAGCATCTGTAACAGGTTTTGTGCTGCTTGTTTTGCTTGGGTAGAAGCTTGAGAAAACATTTGTTTAATTTGTGGGTCTTGAACTTGCCCTGCATAAGTATGCAGTTTGCTAGAAGTCATGTTGTGCGCAGAAACTACTTCGCGAATCCAGTTAAGCTCGGATTGTTTTAAATTTTGCATGGAAAAATTCTCCTTCCTTGAGAGTTAGTTGTGTTGAACACACTTACATTATTGTTGCAAAAATCAAAAAATATATGCACAACTTTAAAGGGAATTGTGTCGTTTTTCCATTAACTGGGGAAGCTGTTTCTGGCTTCGAGACGTATATGTAGCTTGCCAATATATGAAATCGGCGAAATGCGGCTGTGCCGCTTTACCATTTTGTGTATAGCAGTACCAGCCGCCATAAACGGAAACGCTAGAGATAAAATCCGCAAGGGCATCAAGGTACGCATATCCCCGAAGAAATGAACGGCCATCAACTCCGCCCCAAACCACAGCACGAATGTCAGCAATATCCCAAGTCCCGTTGTTATAAACACAGACTGCCTTAGCATTTGCGACATATTTCCGTATTCGCCTTTGGCTCTCTCTTGCGCCGTTAGCTTTGATACCGTTGTGTTAAATCCCGCACATGCTATACTCCACGCTAGGGCGTACACAGGCATTATTAATTGATACAACCCCATGCCTTCTGCGCCCATTAGGTTGGACATGTATATTCGATACACAAAACCCAAAATGCGAGTAATAACACCCGCCGCCGTTAGGGTCAACGCCCCTGTTAGAATCCTTTTCCTGTTAATCGCGCCCACCTCCTTCATATCGCATTTCCAGTTTGCCTTAACACTTTAAGCCGAAAATCGCGAACGCCTGTGTTTTTGGCTTAAAGTGTTATGTCAAACGGAAATGCTATAGCATGTATATGAGGGAGGGGACATGGTAATGTCAAAAACACACGCAACAAAGCCAAATAAAATGGTTGGCAACAGCCCCTTTTGTGTATAGGGAGTGTTCCACTACTCGCCGATACGCGATAAAGTTAGAGCTATTTCAATTACTAAGTTGTCTAGCTGGGTGGGGGTTGGTGTTTTGCCTTGGGTTAGTGTGGCTTCTATGGTTTCGGCGGCTTGGGAGAGTTCGTTTTCTTTGATGTTGGTTGCTATGCCTTTTAGGGAGTGGGCTAGAAGTGTTGCGGATTCTATATCTTTTTTGTTTAGGGCTTGGATTATTTTTGATGCTGTGTCGCTATGATTTTGAACAAAGTCTTGTTGCAGTTGGGGAATCATTTCTTCCCATAACTGTGCGTCAACCTCTGGTTCGGAAATGTCTTCGGGTTCTATGAATTTTAACAGAACGGCTTCTAGTTGTTTTGTGCGAATGGGTTTTGATAGAAATGCATCAAAACCATGTTCGAGAAATTCCTCGGCTTGCCCTAGTAAGGCGTTTGCGGTTAGGGCTACTATAGGTTTGTTATAGCCTAGTTCGCGTAATTCTTGCATTACTTCTATGCCGCTTATGTTAGGCATCATGTAATCCATGAAAATTATATCGTATTCGTTGCCTTGTTTTATTTTTGCTATTGCGTCGTGTCCAGTTTGGCAGGTTTCTATATTCAAGTCGTATAGCGCGAATATACCTTGTGATACATATAAATTTGCAGCAACATCATCAACTACTAGCACTTTTGCGTGTGATAACTTTTGGGTTACTCTATAAAAATTTGTTGCAGGAGGGGCTATTTCCTCAAAATTTTGCAAGCTTTGCGCGGTATCTATACCTAGTACGCCAGTACCTATTCTTTTTTGCGGAATTTTTATACATATATGCGTGCCTTTGTTTACTTTGCTGTCTAGCGTTATTTTGGCGTTCATCATTTTCACTAGGTTGTAGACTATTGGCATTCCTAACCCCGTGCCACCTATGAAACGGCTTTCGCGCTCGTGAAAACGGGAATAATCTTTGTGTACACTTTCTAGCTGTTCCTTTGTCATGCCCCTGCCTGTGTCCTGTATGTGAATTTCTAAAATAACTATATCGCCT
>WQVV01000251.1 GCA_009785665.1 Defluviitaleaceae bacterium | reverse complement strand
GAAAAACTAGCCGGAATCAGCATTGGTTAATGGGAGGAATAGAATGAAATTCAAAGCCAAAGGGATAATTCCCCCTATAGTTACCCCATTTGCAGATGATGGAAGCATAAACGAACCAGTGTTCAAAGACGTTATAGAATTTTTGCTTGACGGCGGAGTTCACGGTATCTTCCCTATGGGAACTACTGGTGAATACTACGCCCTTAGCGAAGACGAGTATAAACGTGTTCTTGAAATTACGGTTGAATCAGTCAATGGCAGAGTTCCTGTTTATGCTGGCTGTAACGACATAACCACTCGCGGTGCAATCCGTTTGGTTAAATTGGCGGAAAAGGCAGGGGTTGATGCAATATCTGTGCTAACGCCCATGTTTATCTCGCAAACGCAGGATGAACTTTATGCCTATTTCAAAACTATTGCGGAGTCCACTGCTGTTCCGATTATTTTGTACAATAACAAGCCCAAAACAAATGTACACATTGAGCCTTCTACCGTTGCAAAATTGGCAGAAATCGAAAATATCGTTGCGGTCAAGGACAGCACAGGTGATTTTACTGTAGCGGCAGAATACATTCGCCTCACACGAAACAACGACAATTTTGCTGTGTTAATGGGACGAGATACGCTAATACATGCAGGGCTTTGTCACGGAGCGGCTGGAGCTATTGCATCATGTGCAAATGTTGCGCCGCGTGTGGTGGCTGATATTTATGACAAATATGTAGCGGGGGATATTGCAGGTTCTTTAGATGCACAGTTTAAACTTTCTCCTTTGCGCATTGCTTCTGCAATGGGTACTTTTCCTGCGGCAATAAAGGAAGGTATGAACATAGTTGGAATGCCCGTGGGCAAATGTTTAGAACCAATTGCCGAACTAACCTCGACAGAAAAAGAAAAGCTACGTGCCGTAATAAACGACATGGGCTTGCTTGAAAGGAAGAACTAAATGACTCCTACCATTGCAAAAATGGAAGTTTTCCCAGTAGCTGGGCGTGATTCTATGGTGTTTAATTTAAGTGGTGCGCATGGCCCGTATTTTACGCGAAATATAGTGATATTAACGGATTCGACAGGCGCGGAAGGTATCGGCGAAGTACCCGGCGGCCCTAAAATCACCAAAGCACTTGAAAGCATCACTTCCACTGTGATTGGTACTTCTATCGGAAGTTACAAGGAAACTTTGAATAAAATCCGCAATAGTTTTTCCGAAGATGAAGATGTACGCGGTTTGCAAACTTTTGACTTGCGTACTGGCGTTCATGTGGTAACGGCGGTTGAATCTTCGCTTTTAGACCTAATGGGAAAATATCTCGGTGTGCCAGTATGCGCACTTTTGGGTGATGGTCGCCAACGTGACGAAGTAAAAATGCTTGGTTATCTCTTTTATAACGGCGACCGCAAAAAAACTACCCTACCATACTTTTCAAACGAAAATGCAGATTGCGAATGGTATAGAATCAGGCATGAAGTAGCCCTAACACCAGAATCAATAGTAGCATACGCCCGTGCAACCAAGGAAAAATACGGTTTTGAAGATTTCAAACTAAAAGGCGGAGTGCTTTCTGGCAAGGAAGAAATGAAAGCAATAGTCGCGCTAAAGGAAGCATTCCCAGAAGCTCGCATCACCCTAGACCCAAATGGTGCTTGGAGCTTAAAAGAAGCAATCGAATTATGCAAAGATAAGCATGGTATATTGACATACTGCGAAGACCCCTGCGGCGCAGAAAACGGATATTCTGGCAGAGAAATTTTGGCGGAATTTAGGCGCGGTACAGGTTTGCCCACTGCTACTAATATGATAGCTACAGACTGGCGGCAAATGTGCCATTCGTTTATACAAAACTCCGTTGATATTCCTCTTGCAGACCCTCATTTCTGGACTATGGAAGGTTCTGTGCAGGTTGGGCAAATGTGTAGCCGTTTTGGATTAACATGGGGTTCGCATTCCAACAATCACTTTGATATTTCGCTTGCTATGTTTACCCATGTAGGCGCGGCAGTCCCTGGCAATGTCACTGCCGTAGACACTCACTGGATATGGCAAGAAGGTATTGAAAGACTAACCAAAAAACCATTTGAAATAAAAAATGGCAGCATTACAGTGCCAACAACCGCAGGGCTTGGTGTTGAAGCTGATAGAGCGCGTATTTTGGAAGCCAACAAACTTTATAATGAAAATTGTTTGGGTGCGCGTGATGACTCCGTTGGAATGCAATTTTACATTCCAAACTGGACTTTTGACGCGAAAAGACCTTGTATGGTAAGGTAGGGCGTGTGAACACGCTCTAGTTCTCCAAAGGAGTTGCCAGACATTATGGTTAAAATAGCTTGTTTATTCCCGCGCCAAGAAATGTTACATCAAGCCGAAAAAATAGCAGAAAACTACCGTCTAAATTTTCTGTACATGAAAGTTATTACCACCAAAAACAGCGAAGCAGAAGCTGATGCCGCTGTAAAAGCTGGCGCAGATGTAATTATCGCAAGGGGAAATCAAGCAACACTTATTGCAAATCAAGTATCATTACCAGTAATAGAGCTGCGCCTTACAGAGTTTGAGATGGCGCAGCTTATTTTGCGAGCAAAAACTTTGACAGATAAGCTTTGTCCAGTGATAGGTGTTATCAGTTTTGCAAATATGATGTGCGATTTAAGCAAGTTTAGTGAGCTTTATAACATAACTCTTCGAGAGTATTATGTGGAAAACTCAGAGGGGCTTATTTCTCAGTCGATGATAGCACGCGACGATGGGGTTGATATTTTAATTGGCGGAGATATTGTATGCCAATACGCCGAAGCTAATGGGATTCCGTCTGTTTTTTTTATGTCGGGCGCAGAATCCATTGCCGAGGCGTTTCGCACTGCGGAGCGAGTTTCTTACGCAATTAATGCAGAAAAAAAGAACAGCGCGGAACTTAAAACCTTGCTAGACTATTCTTTTTGCGGGATAGTAAAAATTGATTCTGCGGGAGTAATTTTACATGCAAATTATTTTGTCGAAAAACTCCTTGGCAAAGTTGAGCAGGACATTGTAGGCTGCCAAATTACTGATGTTTTCCCAACCATAAGTAATGAGATGTTAGAACTTGTATTGGTTAAAAAGCAAGAAGTGTACTCTACGGTTTTTATGGTAAACCGCGAAACTGTGGTATCTAATTTCGCGCCAATCATAATAGGGGAGCAAACGCAAGGCGCGATTTTGTCTTTTAACGAGGGCGAAACTGTCGTAGAAATGGAACAGAAAATACGGCGCGAAGTGTATCGCAAGGGCTATATTGCATATCAGAATTTCGATACTTTTGTGGTAAATTCATCAAAGGAACTGGTAGAGCAAGCAAAATCTTATGCTAGGTTTAGCGCACCTGTTTTGATTTTGGGGCAAGATGTTTTGGAAAATGGAATAATTGCAGAATGTATTCACAATTATAGTTTCTATGGGGATTATGCATTTGTAAATATTGCCTGTGATGTTATACCTCAAGAAAATTTTGCAGAGTTGATGTTTGGCATTAAAAAGACTGATGATGCGCATTTTGACACAAAAGGGCTTGTAGATTGGGCAGAGGGTGGCACATTATTTTTAAGCAAAGTATCTTGTCTTGACCTGCACGCGCAGTCTTTGCTTTTTGAATTTATTAAAGAGAAGTCATTTATCCGCAAAAATGACATTTGGAGAATATCTTCAAATGTTAGGATTATCGCGTCAGATACTGAACTACTTGCAAATTCGGTTGCTAATGGCGAGTTTCACGAGGGTTTGTACTACGCGCTAAGTGTTTTACCGCTGATGGTTAAGCCGCTACACACACGCCCAAACGATATTCGCGGCTGGTTGGACAGATACATTGACGAATACGGTAAAATGTATCAACGCTATATTAAATTTACCGAAGATGCATACAAAATAGTCACAGAACATTCTTGGAATGGTGGTCTAACAGAATTACGCTATTTTTGCGAAAGAATCGCAATTTTATCAAAACGCCGCACGGTAAATGGCGAAACTATACGGGCATTGATGAACATGAGTCCTTCGTTAGTTAGACAGCCAGAATTGCAATTACCGCAAAACGCTACCCCGCAAGAAATTCAACTAAGAACCGCCTTGCAAAAATATCATGGTAGACGACAGCTTGTAGCAAATGAAATGGGAATCAGTCTATCAACTTTGTGGCGGTACATGAAAAAGTATGGGATTAAGACATGATAGAGAATTTTATTTTTAGCAT
>WQVV01000250.1 GCA_009785665.1 Defluviitaleaceae bacterium | reverse complement strand
TATTTTCTCTCTGTTTTCATGGTTCGTATTTTATCATATCTCTAACAAAAAGCCGATAGCGAAACGTGAGCTATCGGCTTTTGCTTTTCTATGCGGGCGTTCTTTGCCCGCTTTTTTATTGTAGACTAGGAAACTGTTCACGGCTTCGTGACGTATGCGTTAGCTTGCCAATACATATAATCTGCGAAATGCGGTTTTGCCGTCACAACAAGTCACCCTCGTCCGTATATTGGAAAGACAACTTATTTCCAAGGGGTAGATTATGCTTAAAAATTTAAAAATTGGTGGGAAACTGGCACTGGGATTTGGTTTATTGCTTGTGATTTCGGGGGTTATTGCGATTGTTGGGTCGCAAAGCATTCGGCATGTGAACAGGCAGTATGACTATGTACTAGGTGGGCCAGTACGAGGGCTTCAAATTTTAAGTGAAATTGAACTGAACTTGATGGATTTACGACGAGTTGTAACATTCACGGCACTACACACAGGCGACGCAGAAATGCTTCACACAGCCGAAATGGAATTACGAGCGGCACATGCCACTCTTTCGCGTAGCATTTATTCATTTAGAAGCACAATTGACAACGACGACAGTTTTACCGATGCAGAAAAACGCGAATTTTATCGTGTAATAGACATCTTAGAAGGCTTGATTGACAAATATATGGCAGAAGTTGCAAACCCAACTTTAGCATATGCAAGAGCAAACGACAGAGACGGTGTTTTCGCGGCAATTGGAAGAGTGCAATACGCGGAAATTCTCGAAACTTTCGAGTCTATAGAAAGTTTTGCTTCGGGGTACAAACAGGAAATTGTTGACCACCTTCATGCACAAACAGATTTCACATCTTGGTTATTACTAATCATGTCGGGCGTAGCGTTGGTGCTGGGTGTGGCTGTTTCTATACTGATTGCAAAATCAATAACAACCCCGCTTTACGAAGTCGTGGACGCATTGGGCGAAGTGTCAAGGGGAAATCTAAACGTGCGATTAAACCAACGCTCGGACGAAATAGGCGTTCTAACCAAAGCCACGCAAAACATGGTTGAAACGCTAAATTTATTACTCCACGACATAGATGACATGTCAAACGACCACGACCTAGGCGATATAGACATGTTTATGGACGAGAAAAAATACACAGGCACGTACAACACCGTAGTGAAAAAAATCAACTATATGGTTGAACAACACATCAACACAAAGAAAAAAGTCATAAATGTCTACACCGAAATAGCCAACGGGCATTTCGACGCGCCAATCGAGAAATTTCCAAGAAAAAAAGCATTCCTAAACGACGCAGTAGAATCAATGCGAACACAAATAAAAAGCGTAAGCACCGAAGTAAACGCAATGACAAAACACGCTGCAAACGGCAATCTACGAAACAAAATTGAAACAACCCGCTATCAAGGCGGCTGGCGCGAAATAATGACAGGACTAAACCACGTAGCCCAAGCCGTATCAGAACCACTAACAGAAATAAACACGGCAATGAATAAGCTATCAACAGGGCAATTCGACACAAAGGTAACGGGCAACTACAAAGGCGATTTCAAATCCATTCAAGACTCTGTGAATACTACGATTGGTGTTTTGTCTGGATATATCGCAGTGGTGTCAAAAATGCTTTCCAGTATTGCAGATGGCGATTTATCGCACAGCGTCAATCACGAGTTTGCGGGCAGTTTTTCGGAAATCAAAAATTCGATTAATCACATCACGAAAACATTACGCAACACCATTTCGGAAATTTCAGATTCTTCGGCACAAGTATTCGGCGGCTCAAAACTGATTTCCGAAAGCGCGGCAGAACTAGCAAACGGCGCAACCACTCAAGCAAGCTCCGTAGAAGAACTAAACGCAATGATGGAGCAAATAAGCATTCAAACCCGCGAAAACGCCGAAAACGCAAACAGCGCGACCACCCTAGCCGATAACTCGGTAGACAGCGCGCAAAACGGAAACACAAACATGCAAATGATGCTAAATGCAATGCTACAAATCAAATCCGCATCAAAGAGCATCTCACGCATCATCAAGGATATTCAAGACATTGCATTCAACATCAATCTGCTTTCGCTAAACGCCGCAGTAGAAGCCGCCAGAGCTGGCGAACACGGCAAGGGCTTCGCAGTAGTAGCCGCAGAAGTTCGCAATCTAGCCGCTCGAAGTCAAAAATGCGCGTCCGAAACAGCCGAAATAATCGAAACATCAATCCACCAAATCGAGTCGGGCGCAAACATTGCAGAATCCACAGCCGAATCCTTCGCAACAATAGTAGCCAACGCAAAAACCGTTCTAGCCACAGTAAGCACCATAGCCGCCGCCTCCAACGAACAATACACCGCCATAGAACACATCAGCACAGGTCTAGGCCAAATAACAGGAGTAGTCCAATCCAACTCCGCAGTAGCCCAAGAGGCAGCAGCCGCGTCCCAGCAACTATCGGCACAGGCAGAGATGCTTCAACACATGGTAAAATATTTCAAGCTTTAAAAAAAATAAAAAAAGAGAAAGACCTTGGAGGAGAACCTTTTGTAAATCACATTCCTTTCGCTTCGCATTAGGGAATATAACTACAAAAGGTTCTCCCCCAAACCCCCTCTCCAAAAAATTTTAACATTTGCGCCTTTACTTGAGTGGAAATCTAACGAAGCTATACAGCCGCAAAAAATGGGGTCAAGGGGACTGTGTCCCCTTGCAGGGGCATTGGGGACAGCGTCCCCAAGGTCTTAGCTTCGTACTAGCCCTGCGAAAACTTTATGTGGTATTGATGCGAATATTTCGGCTTTTGTTACTGTCTGGGTGTCGTCTTCGATGTAGAGTTCTGGTATTGGGGTTGTTAGTGGACGGAAGGCTGGTATTGTTGCATTTGCGCTTATTAGGGAATCGTAGGTGTCGCGGGTTAAGTTTAATGTTGGTTGTGTGGTTTGCCTGCTTGATGTCTCTGGGCCTTTGATGGGTGCGTCTAGTTGGGTTGGAGATACGAAATGCCTACCGTTGAAATCCTGCACGAACCAAGAAATATCCTCGAAGATGGCGTGTGCGCCGCGTTCCATATTGGATAGAATCACTAGAATGTATGGTGACGGTGCGTAGATAATTCCTGCGTCGTGGAACGCTCCGCCCGACCAGCCGTATTTTCTTGCTAGGGGGTAGTCGGATTTTATCATCTGAACATTTACCTCTGGGCCGCCCAAGCCCCAAGAAGCTTCCCAGCGCGTGAAATATGGGTGTGAGGTTTGTGCGGTGTTAAGCAAGTCGTATTTTAGATAATGCCCAAACAGGCTTTCGCCTTCAATGTAGTTGAAAATGTTGTACATAAATAATCCCGCGTCTCGCGCATGAATGTTTTGGGAAATCACGTCGCGAACCAAACGAGAATCCGCACCTATTTCTCGCACGAAATCTTGATATGAAAGCTCTGCATTTGCGAACATACGCACTAGCATTCGGAATGCAACATTGTCGGACTCGCGCATGGAAAGCCCCAGTAATTCACGCGTAGTAAATTCCGTTCCGCGTGGCATAAACTGCATTATTCCCGTGCCGCCCCAAGCATCAGCCTCTGTGAAAGTGTGGACTTCGTACATATCCATAAAACCGCGTTCGGCAAGCATATACGAGTACAACGCATGATTGGATTTGGACAAACTAGCCCCAAAGAAGATTCTGTCGGGATTGTGAATATAGGTAAAGCCAGTGTCCAAATTTTTGTAGAACACCGAAATATTCCGTCCCATCGGCGCGAAAAAATCTCCCAAAACACAAAGCGCAGGAGAATAAAGCGTATTAACCCAGCCCGCGCCACGGGGAGTATCAATTAAAATCCAGTGATTTTCGCCACGCTCAACAATAGTAACGCTTTGCGCATCAAACTGCCCAACCATCGCCGAACGAAAATCCGCTTCGGTGTACACCTCAAACGTCCATGGGATAAAAATATTTTCCGTTTCATTAGTTTCATTTGCAAACGCTAGAGTATTAAAAACAACTAAAATTGCTAGTACACACAATATAAATTTTTTCATTCGGCAAACCCCCTTCTTATTCACATGAATTATACAATGCCGAAAAATGTTCTTCAAGGAGGGGAAAAAATTGGAGTTTGTGAAATAGACCTGTCACGGCATTCTATTTCTTGTGATTTTAAACAGAAATTACTTTCGGTTTGCTCAGTGATATATCTGTGAGATTGGTTTGGCGCATGAAAATAAATTTTTGTCTAAATTTAGGTTCTCTGGT
>WQVV01000249.1 GCA_009785665.1 Defluviitaleaceae bacterium | reverse complement strand
GCGCCTATTGTCAAAAATGAAATAAATCGGGTTTGTATCGCGTGGTTGGTTCGTGCATTTTCCACCGCTGTAAAATTTGTGATTTCTACGCGTTCGCGGTCAAGGTCTTCCACCATATTAAAGGTAAGTTCCCATGACAAATGGCTCAATTCAAATGATGTCGCGGGAATATCCAACCATGCAAGATGCAAATAATCATCAGGCGGGGGATTAATAATCCAGTTTACAATGCTTCCAATTAAAAAAATTCCAATCGCAAGCCCCAGCAAATGGAACTTGTAATACTCCCAGATATACCAGCGTTTTTCTGCAAAATTCATTTCGCGGAATTTTGCCCACTCTTGTTTGTAATGCTCTCTAAATCCGCCTTCTCTCATGCTCTACCCCCAAGTAACGCTAACGCCCGCGGAAGCGCGTCTTTTGAGTTTTTCCATGGTTCGTCGGCGTTCCTGTGGTCGAATTTTAATGTAAACCATTCAAGGTCTTCTTCCATTTCTTGTAGCAATCTCTGCCATGCTGGCATTATTTCATCTAAAAATTTCTCCCGTTTTCCGCGCCCAAGGTTTTCTGCCGCTGTAAGAAGTTTTATAAAATGCGGCACGCAATATCCCTTTTGTGACGAGATTAATTTCGCGTCGTCGCCACCCTTGCCCCATATGTGAAAAAATGTGTCCACATATCGCTCAAATGTGCTTTCCACCTTGCGACACACATAACAAGTTGAATGCGCCTTTTCGAGGTGGCTTTTTATTCGCGGAACAGTCCCGCTCTTGTCTTTCCCGAAGATTGGCGCAGGTACTCGACCACTTAGTATTCCACTAACGTCCTTGTTTAACTGTTGCATATACGTATGCAACATCAGCCCCAACCCTAGCCGATTTTGTTCTTTGTACATAGACTCCAAGTGCCGCTTGCAAAATCCAACCTTGTTAGTTTCCATACGAATGTCGTCCTCCATATAGGCAGGCCCCATTATAAACTGAATCGCGTCACGCTCCAGCTTTTCCATCATAGTGCAAAATGCACAACCCTGCGGCTCGCGAAGCGCGTCTAACACAGGTATCGTGTGTATATGATTCGGCATTTTTATTACCTCCAATAGGGGCTAGAAAACCTTGGGGGAAACTTTTGTAAAACAAAAGTTTCCCCCAAACCCCCTTCAAAAAATTTTAATATTTGCGCCTGTACTTGAGTAGAAATCTAATGGAACTTAGATTTGCATTAGCCCCTTGAAAGTTCGTTAATTTCTTGGCCTGCTAGTAAAGAACTCCAGCGAATCAAATAGAGATTCCATTTCCTCCGCAAAACCTTGAAATGTTGGCCCAGCGATAAAGCTTGTGTACGATAGTTCCCCTGCATGTTCCGTTTCAAAGAAGAAACTATGTCGTACTCTCCTGAAAATAAGCCTAAACCTATCGGCATTTTCGGCGTGGTTTTCGTTGAAAAAGAATATTGCACCATATGAAGTATTTTCCAAGTCAGCGGTCTCAAAAATTTCTATAACTAAATCTACAAACTGCTGTGGTAGTTCGTCGCTAACTTCTAAATCAAAGACGAAATGCAAAGTTCCGCCACCTGCAATCCTACGGAAAGTGACATCTTCAAATTGTGACGTTATAACTTGCCGCACGCGTGCAGATTCTGGGCTATCGCTGTTCACACCCCACCTGTAATGGAGGGCAACGTCTCTATATTCTTCCCATATTATATCAAGAAATTCTAAATTTGTGGTTGAATGCCCCCAACTGGTTGTATATGAAATTTGTTCGCCGTTGATAATTTCGTTTAGAAAATCGAGAATAAATCTATTTCTTGTTGACATATCCGAGTGACTAACGAATGAAAACTCGGAAAAACTGATAATCCTACCGTGGTTGGGGTTGGTGATTACTGTGCTGCTAATTCGCACGCCGTTTATAGACAGGTAAATTGTTTCATTTAAAATTCCGTCGATTATTTCCTCTAAATTAAAAATATCTTCATTCAGAAGAATCTCAATGACATAGTTATTAGCAGACTGATTAACCACAAATGCAGAAATATCACGAGGGGCGAAGCCAATCCCAGTTGTAGTTTCAATGCGAATTTCCCCCGCGCGGCCGATTAGGTCGATAAAGTCGGAACCCAGCCGTGTTGGGGCTGTTTTAATGGCAATGTTTCTGCCACCCAAGCCAGAGAATCCGATTGCATAGGGGTTGCCTATTGCATCCATTCTGTTTCGCAAAACTGAAACTGCGTTGGCGAAATCTTCCTCTGTTATGTCTTCATAAAAAACCAAGTCAGAAAACCCATAAACCAAGGTGACACTGCTACCAGTAATTTCATCTTGCTGGAGAAGACCTCGTGTGGAATCGTCTGGAGTTTCCCAAATAATTTCCCCTTCTATTTCGTAAAAAAACCTAGCTGGCAACTGCGGCTGGTTGATTATAGCCGCAAGCAGATTGTTAATACTTGGATTAGTAAAATCATACATGACGATATAAAACTCATTGTGGACACCGCGAAAAGGCTGAAACAACCCAACATCACTTGATTCAAGACCAGCAAATACAAACGTGTCATTAATTGTAACATTCAGCATGGCGCGAGAATTTCTTGCATTTTCCGCGTTTCTTATTTTTTCCACGCCGCCGTCGCTCTCGTTTACAAATACGCGAATGTAATACATTTCATTTATATCGGAATCCCTCATGAGTTCCATTTGCCAGCCTGTACGGTCTGGCATTTCAAATTGAAGCGTTCCGCTTATTACTTCCGCGCTTTGAATTTCGCTTTCGTATAGGGCAAAAGTATCTTCGCCTATGCCGCCCCAAATTGAAAGCATTCCAACGCCAGCAATCATGCTGATGGCCTCTTCAATTACTCGTGGATTTGTACTCAAATCGCTTTCATGTATGGTTATGGAAATGACTCCGTTGTGGTCGGAAATGGAATATGTGGTGGCAAAACTCTGGACACGACGGGTGATTATGGCTAGGGATTCTGCGAAATCTTCATCTGACAGAGACAAGACGGGGGACAGCGTGAATGAAACAGTGTCGTTGGCTTCTGGCAGTGAAAGATATGTTGTTTCTTCTGACGCAGACTGAACAGGCGATGTAGTGGGTTCCATTGCGGCAATTGTTGGTTCAGCTTCTTGATTACCTCGATTACCGCGCCCTATCTGGAAAGCCAGTAAAATCACAAGCGCGAAAATAACCGCACAAGCCGAAAAAACAATAGCCCGTCGCCTTTTATTTGTTGGCATTTCTGACGGTGTTTGTGTTGTCTTTTCTAGCATTGGCGTTTGTACTGTGTTTTCTGGATTTTCGGGCATTGGTTCTGGTTTTTCTTTTCCAAGTGCGGAGCTTATAAAATTGTACAACTTCTCATATGACACGTCAGTATCCGCATTAAATGCTTGCTGTTGACGCAATGCCCTTGGTAGGTCATTAACCCTCATATCTTGAAAAAGTATAAATACCTCACCTTCGGGCTTTATGTTGGAGCGAATATCGTTCAAAAAACTTTCCCATTCGTACCTAACCCAACGAGAGTTAAGGTGTTCATGGCTACAGCCCACGGCTATCAAAAATTGTGAAGAATCCAAGGCATCATCAATCACATTGGAATACTGCGCTTTTCCAATAAACTCTAGTTCAATGTCACTGAAAAACACATTAAGACCCTTGTTTGTTAAGTAATGATAACATTTTTCTGCAAGCGCGCTGTCTTTCGTCTTGTTGCCCATTGCATCGCTGTTTTTGAACGAAATGAAAACATCATACTTCTTTATCATGCCTTTTCCACCTTAAACATTGGAATGCATTTACCCCGTTATGTTACAATACAAACTTCACAAAAAATTATATCATAGCATGGTGCTTTTTTCAAATTGCATACCTTGTTAGGGTGTGCCAACTTTTTCTTGCCACTTTGCAAAAAGAGCAAAAAAGTTGGCGCACCTTTTTTGCTTTTGGGAAAAACTTGTTGATATAAACTCGCATGGTGTTAAAATACATTTCGGACTTATACTTATATTTTGTCGAACTTTTTTGCTTTCTGTGAAAGATTATGCAAAATCCATATTAAGATAAACGGTGTTTTTGTCGTCTTGCGCTACACCTAAATATCTGCGTGTTATGGCATAGGAACTATGGTTGTAAATTTCCATGAGAATTACAGGGGAAATCCCGCCGCTCCAAGAATGATAGCCGAAAGTTTTGCGTAATGAGTGACAGCCTACTTTGTGTATTACGCCTATTGCGTCGGCGGCTTCGCTTATTAGGCGGTATGCGTGTACTCGGCTGATTGATTT
>WQVV01000248.1 GCA_009785665.1 Defluviitaleaceae bacterium | reverse complement strand
GCCTGCAAGGGCAGATGCACCGATTTACATACTTTACCCAAGTCACGCACGGCGGCTATTAGTTCATCAGAAAAATCTTTCGGGTGCGAAGTCATAAACCTAACACGCTCAAGCCCATCAATTTTGTTGATTTCGTGAAGAAGTTGCGGGAATGACGTGATTTCGTGGTTTAAAAGATTTAAGACCTTGGGGACGCTGTCCCCAATGCCCCTGCAAGGGGACGCAGTCCCCTTGACCCCGCTTTTTGGGATTGTACATTGAGTGGAGTTACTATTGTCTTGTGTAATTTCTTTTTTGGGGGAGTAGGAGTTTACGTTTTGTCCTAGTAACATTATTTCTTTTACGCCGTCTGCTACTAGGGCGCGAACTTCTTCTATAATATCCGCCGCTGGACGGCTTTTTTCGCGTCCACGAACGTAGGGTACTATGCAATACGAGCAAAAATTATCGCAACCATACATGATGTTTACGCCAGCTTTATGCGAAAACTGTCGCGTGGTTACGGGAACGTTTTCAATTTCAAGGTCAACCCCTTCGGAAATATCAACTATGCGTTCACCGTTAATCACGCGCCAAAGAAATTCTGGTAGGCGGTGTCGATTTGTTGTTCCAAAAACTAAATTTACATATTTGTGCTTCGTTTTTAAAATTTCCGACATATCCTTTTGTTGAGGCATACAGCCGCCTACTGCAATAATTTTTTCGGGATTATCTGCCTTTAACGGCTTCAAATAACTTAAATGCCCGAAAATTTTATCCTCCGCGCTTTCGCGTACACAGCATGTGTTGTACAAAATTAAATCTGCCACGTCCTGCGTTTCCGTTGCGACAAACCCTAACTGCGCCAACAGCCCTGCCATTTTTTCCGAATCGCGTTCATTCATTTGGCAACCGTAAGTTCTTATGAAAAACGTCGGGCGTTTTCCACCAGTGGCAAGCTCATCATTTCGCGCTGAAATCATGTAGCGGTAATCATTCAAATTTTCCAAAATAATCAGTCCCATAAATTTTAAAATTTTGCCCAAATAAACCAAACTACAAAAACATTATCCGGCTTCGTGACGTATGCGTGGCACACCAATACATGCCATCGGCGAAAAGCGGCTGTGCCGCTATTTGATTTTGTAAAACTCCACATACTGCATAAGATTTTGGGCTTGAATGTTAAATTGTTCTGCTATGGAGGCGCATTCTTGGCTGGTTATGATGTTGTCGTTTACTACTTCGGAGATGTTGTCGATTCCCTTTACTATGTGGGAGATTGCCTCGGCTTGTTCTTCGGAAACTGCGGCAATTTGGGCTATTAGTTCGGAGACTTGAAGCACGCTGTTTACTATTGCGTCTAGGGAAGTGGCAGTGTTTTGTACTGTTGTTGTGCCTGCGTCCACTTGGGTTACGGAGGTTTGGATTAGTGTTGTGGTTTCTTGTGCGGCCTGTTGGCTTCTTGCTGCTAGGCTTCTTACTTCTTCAGCTACTACGCTGAAGCCTTTGCCGTGTTCGCCAGCGCGTGCGGCTTCTACTGCGGCGTTAAGTGCGAGCAGATTGGTTTGGAATGCAATATCTTCGATTACTTTTATTATTTTGGAGATGTTCGCGCTGGAGGTTTTTATTGCGTCCATTGATGCCAGCATGGATTGCATGTCTTTGTTTCCTGTGGCGGCATGTCCGTTGGATTCTTGGGCTAGGTTGTCTGCATTGTTTGCGCGTTGGGAGTTGTTGCGGGTTTTGCTTTCTATTTGCTCCATGGACGCGTAAAGTTCTTGGACTGCACTGGCTTGGCTTGTTGTGCCGTCGGAAAGTTTATCGGCACTGCGTAAAAGCACCTCTGCGCCGTCAAGCACCGTATGCGAAGATTCCGCAATCTGCCCTATTGAATTGTTAAGTGAATCCAAAATCTTATTTATCGAATCCTTGATTGGGGCATATTCGCCCACAAAGCGGTGTTCCAGTTTAACGGTTAAGTCGCCTTTGGCTACCGCGCCCAATACCCTTGCAATATCGGCTACATAAGCCTGCAAGCGATTGTTTGTGAGATTTACGGACGTTTGCAGTACTTCAAATTCGCCATCAAATTTGCCTTCCAGCGTGCCGAAACTCCCTTCGGAAAGCACTACCATGTTTTCACCGATTTTTTCCAGCGGGCCTGCAATAGAGGCCACAAGTTCATTCATACCGTTGATTATGTCTGCCCATTCGCCCTTTGCATCACCTAAATTAGCGGCGTGGTTGAAGTCACCTCGAGCGGTTCTGCGGCTTAACGCGCCTATTTCTTTAATAATATGGTCAAGTTTTGCGCGTAGCTGATTTATGGAATCGTTTACCCAACGCCATTCCCCTGGCAATTTGCGCAAGCCTTTTGAAAAATCGCCCTCGCCGTATCGGCTTACTGCTTCTGTTAATTCTGTGAAGTTCTGCGTGTATTCGGAAAGCATACTATTAACACTTTGCACAAGTTCCAGATTTCCGCCTTTGTAATTGGATTCATCTATGCGGGTGTTTGGATGACCATTAATATGCTCTTCGGTTACGCGTTTTATGTCTGAATGCAACATGTTGAATGTATTAATAAGCTCCCCAAAATGCGAATACAAAGTGGCAACTTCGTCCCTAGAGCTAATGTCTTCGTCGCGAACATCAAAGTGAATGCTTCCGCCCGAAAAAGTCGGGTCAACATCAACAATTCGCCGAAACGTCAGCGACAACGAACGCCGAATCAAAACCCGCATAAGAAGAAAAAACACAAACGCCATAAAAATCCCTGCCACAAAAATAGCAAGGAAAAACGTCAAAGCAATCCGATTAACTGTAGCGGCGGCAAAATCTACACCAACCAACGCAATCGCGTTACCATTGGCATCAAGAATGGGTGCCCAGCCGCTAATAAGCGTTCCAAAATAATTTGTGCGATAAACGCCCGTTGTCACCACTACGCCATCGCGAAGCACACGCAAAGTGTCTTCGCCGTATAATTCCGCGTCTGACTCTATGTAGCGGAAGTAGTAGTACCCTTCTAAAATCTCATAGTCGCCAACTGCGATAAAATACTGAAACAATCCACTATAATGCAAGGTGTTGATATAAATAAATTCAACCTCGGGCATGTTAGCGCGAACAGAACGCAAATACGCCTGTATCTGATACCAATACTCGTCCTCGTATTCTGCGGCGAAGGATTCTGAAAATCTGTCAACGTCAATGGAATTAGCCACCGCTACCGCTAAATAACCAGCCACTCGCGCATGTTCCTGCACCGCCGAATTTCTGCGAATAAATACCCCAACAACCGAAACCGCAAGCGCGTTAAAAATTGTAAGTACCAGTACCACTGTCGCAATTCTTGCCGACAAGGTCATTTTAGTTTTTCTCAAGGTAATCAAGCTCCTGCCAAAGTAAATTTTTTCAGCGTTCAGGATAATTATACGACATTGCTGCAAAAAAAAATAGGGTTAATCCAACCCTATTCCAAGTATAGCGATTTCGTTTGAAATTGGGCTTCGTCTGTCGTCAATTCTGCGTAGAAACGTTCGCAGAATTGACTCGTCCTCAGCCCATTTCAAATCGAAACGCCTATATAAAATTTCAAGAAAGCCGTGGTATTTTTTCGTTCAATTCATTTGAATTTGATTTTAATAATTCAAGGCAATTAACAAAACGTTCATTGTTGCGAATGATGTCAAATTGAGGACGGCTGAAAATATCTTCCCATACAACCCAGCATTCATTGCGTGATGTTTCGTTTTTTTGGTACTCATGTTCAAAGCGTCTACCAACAAGCAATGTGGATTTATACCCTTCCCACTTATTGGTGCAACGATATACGGCGGCATTTGTAGCCTTTTCAGAATAATTTAATGCGTTTTCGGCATCACCAACTTCACAATATAGTGAAGCTATATTCGCATAGGCAATACATGCTGATGCATTGAAAATAAAATCGCCCTCATCTTCGTAAATTTCGCGGAGTATGCGTATGCATGTTTTTTCACATTCGATTATTTTCAAAGGGTCGGATTTCTGCGAGAATGCAATTTCATATCGGTATGCATAATTATTTATTGCTTTGCACAATAATTGTGTATATCGCAGTATGAGTGTTTGTTGGTTTTGCGCCCATTCATCACCACTTGCCACAAATGTTGCATTTTCTTCACGGGAACACCAATCATTTAGTGGGGGAAGCGTTTGCAGAGTTTCAATTGCCTTGTCCTTCATATCCCAATCCAAATAATTCATTAGAAGCATTTGTTTTACTTGCATGGTCAAATATGAATTTGTGCAATGATTAATTACCCTTTCGCCAATTTCAATTATTTCATTTTTGTTTTC
>WQVV01000247.1 GCA_009785665.1 Defluviitaleaceae bacterium | reverse complement strand
TTTTCGTGCAATTTAATACCATAACCAAACCGCTTGCAAAACAAGTGTGTTTGCTATATGCTAAGATTTAATCATAAGTGATTTCAGCGTTCAACATATAAAAAGGAAGATGGAGGGGCGTTGCATGAATCTCAAAAGCAAAGTTATTTTGCCAAGCATCGGTATTTTAATACTTCTTGTTACAGCTATAATTATTTACACCGCTTTTAGTGTGAGAAGTTTGGCATCGAATCTGAAAGAACAAAGGCTTGCCGCCGCGTCGCAAACGGCGCGGTCTTATTTGGGTAGCATTGAGGAACGCAACCGAATTGCGGTGCGTGGAGTTACCGAAAATGAAACTGTTCAAGACGCTATGCGCGATTGGAATGCTAATGTGAATCGCTCGACGGCACAGGCAGACCTTAGCCAGTACTTAAACTCAATTAAAAGTGAGCTAAACGTAGACGCATTTGTAGTGGTTGGAGCAGACCGCACAGTAATGCTTCGCACGCATGAGGACAGGTTTGACGATTCCGTATCAGGAATCCCTATCTTTGAAAACGCATTCAACGGCATAGGTTCGCAAACCTTTTCATCAACGCCTACACTGCCTATGGGAATGTCGGCACTTGCCCCTGTTGTAAGCGACGGCGAAGTAATAGGCGTAATTTCAGCAATCGTGTTTATGCACACGAACGAGTTTGTAGACGACTTTTCTCATATTATGAAATCGGAAGTTTCGGTTTTTGCCAACAATGTTAGCGTAGCTTCTACGTTTACGCCAGAAATTGGCGGTCACTTGGTTGGTACGGAAGCTCCCCCAGAAATAACACGAATTGTATTGGAACAAGGCGGTTATTTCCGTGGTAATGTTATACTTTTGCCGTGGGAGTATAGCACGTATTATTTCGCGCTACATGGCTGGGACGGCGAGCCTATAGGTATATTTTTCACAGGCTTTTCCAATTTCGGGGCTAACTCTGCCGTTTTCTATTTGCAAATTACTTTGGGCGTGTTTGGTGCTATTGGAATTATACTTTCTGCAATTTTTATGTACATTACAATCATGCACCAGTTGAGGCCAATTGATAATTTGAAAAAAAGCGTCAATGATGTTGCGGCTGGACGGCTTAATTTGAATATAGACCGCACCAGAATTTCCAAGGACGAGATAGGCGCGCTAACAGTTGACGTAGTAAATCTTGTAGACGTAATTCGTGGAATAATGGACGATGTTGCCAAGCTATCACATGAGGTAAATACTCGCGGCGACATTGATTATCGTATAGATTCCGCAAAATATCAAAACGGTTACAAAGAAGTAGTTGAAGGGCTAAACACCCTAACTGACGGTTTTGTAGGCGATATAAAATCCATTTTATATGGCATGAACAGCATCAACAAAGGTAATTTCGATGTTGAAGTGCCGCAATTACCTGGCAAGAAAATAATTCTAAACGAAACAACGGACGCACTTATTTCCAACCTAAAAGAACTTTACGACGCGGCAATTTACTTGGCCAAAAACGCCTCCAACGGCGAGTTCAACGTAAATGTAGACGCAACAAAGTTTGAAGGAAACTGGGCAGAACTTGTGGGTACGTTGAATGACTTGATGCAATCCGTAGCAGTGCCACTCGACCAAATAGAACACAACGTTGTGCTAATGTCGCAGGGCGACTTCTCCAATTTGGACGGCGATTTCAAAGGGCATTTTAACACCGTGAGAGACGCATGTAACCGCACCAATGAGATAACACAAGCATATATTGCAGAGATAGCAGATGTGCTTGGTCATATCGCAAAAGGCGACCTAACCGCCGACATAAATCGCGATTACATTGGCGCGTACTCGCCAATTAGGCAGGCACTTGAAGATATTGAGAAATCGTTGTCGCAGGCAATATCGGGCATTCGTTCGGCTTCGGAGCAGGTTTTGGCTGGTTCAATGCAAATTGCAACGGGCGCGGCAGATTTGGCGCATGGTGCGCAGGTTCAAGCCGCGTCGGTGGAAGACCTTAATATTGCAATTGACACTTTAAGTGTTCAAACCAAGCAGAACGCGGATAGCGCGTCGGAAGCAAGCGAGCTTTCTAACAGGTCTACCGCCAACGCCAAAGACGGCAACGAGGCAATGAAACAAATGCTAGTGGCAATGCAACAAATAAAAGAATCTTCTGGCAACATCTCGAAAATAAACAAAACGATTCAAGATATTGCATTCCAAACAAATTTGCTGTCGCTTAACGCCGCTGTTGAGGCCGCAAGGGCTGGCGAACACGGTAAGGGCTTTAGCGTGGTTGCGGAGGAAGTTCGTAATCTAGCAGGGCGCAGTCAAACTTCGGCAGAAGAAACAAACACCCTAATTGCGGATTCCATAACCCGCGTGGAAAGCGGCTCGGGCATTGCAGAAGCTACTTCAAAATCACTGGACGTTATTGTTACAAACGCGTCGGAAGTTATGGAAATTATCAACCGAATAAATATAGCGTCGCAGGAACAGGCCGACGCGATTGCAAAAGTAAGTGCGAGTATTGCACAAATTTCGGGGGTAATACAAAGCAATTCGGCTGCTTCCGAAGAAACTGCCGCGTCGTCACAGGAACTAAGTTCGCAAGCAGAAATGTTGCAACAGCTAGTAGCATACTTCAAACTATAGGCGGGCGGGCGGCACAGCCGCTTTTCGCCGATAACATGCAATTAAAGCCACTTTGCACGTCTCGAAGCCAGATACAAAGTGCTGATTTAGGTAGGGGAGCTGAATAGAATGTACACATACATTATTGATGTTAAACATGCACAGGCAGGTATGACACTTGCAGAATCTGCGTACATTACCACCGCATCGGGGTCGAGTATGCTTGCGGCGCGTAAGGGTATGCAACTGGATGCCACCATGATAAAAATGCTAACTACCCGAAATGTGCCAAGCATCGAGATTTTATCCGTGACAGAAATCACTGATATTCCCGTTGTGGTAAAAAACGCGCCAACACCAAAGCGTGACCCTAACGCACCGCCACCAGAAACGCGGGTTTATGTCAAAAATTCAATCGACAACAAACTCAAAGAGGACGCGGTTGAAAGCATAAAGGAACTTTTTAAGTGCGACTTTTCTTCGGAAAGCGAAAAGAATCGCACCACGGCATTTCAATGCGTCAAAAATATTGAGAGCGTTGTGGACAATCTTGTAGAGGTAATTGCCAGCGATTCTTCTGGTTTGGTTCACATTGCCAATTTAAAAGATTTCGACGATTACACTTATCACCACTCCTTGAGTGTGGCGATTCTTTCCATAGCAACAGGGCGCGAACTAGGTCTTGACGAAGCCACCTTAGCTAAACTAGGCAGATGCGCCATGATGCATGATATTGGCAAGCAAATGGTGCCTTTAGAAATCATCACCAAGCGGGGAATCCTTACCAAGGACGAGTTTGAGACTGTAAAAAATCATTCCGTTCTAGGCGCAGTAAAACTGCAATCCCTAGGCATTGGCGATGAGGAAATGTGGAATGGCATCATGTACCACCACGAAAAAGTAAATGGCAAAGGTTATCCCAAACAGCTAAAAGGCGACGCTATTCCGCTGTTTAGCAAAATTGTTGCAGTTGCCGACGTTTACGACGCGGTGACTTCGTACCGTTCGTATCGTTCACCAATGCTACCAACCGAAGCTTTTAACATCATTTTTAAAGATATTAACATTGCTTTTGATGGCAAAATTGTAAAAGCGTTTTTCTCAAAGCTTGACCTTTACCCCGTTAATACCATTGTGGAACTTTCTGACGGTCGTTTGGCAATTGTTGCAGAATCTGACCACTCCTTCCGTTTGCGTCCAACCGTAAAAGTTTGGGGTAGCGAGGAGTTAATTTATCTAGCCGCCGCCGCTAACAAAGAAATTGAAATTGTTGCGGTTATGAACCCTTCAGAGTTACCAGCAGGCTACGATTTTATGTAAATAGCGGCACAGCCGAATTAAAACCAACACCTAAAGCCAGTGGTTCAAGCTAAAAAGCTGAATCGCTGGCTTTTTTATATGCTAGGAAACTGTTTATGGCTTCGTGACGTATGCGTTAGCTTGCTGTGTAGGTTATCGGCGAAAAGCGGCTATGCCGCCTTTTCTACTTTTCTGTGCTATTATTTTCTATCAGTTTTCTTGCATATGAAAAAGCGGCAAAGCCGCATCTCGCCGATTATATGTATCGGCAAGCTACGCATACGTCACGAAGCCATGAACAGTTTCCTATTGCACTGAAAAAATTTTCATGTGAAAAATTTTTCTGTTGAAATCTAAGACTGTTTCGTGTAGAATCAATCATTAATAAAAATTAAGATTCCGTATGCACAAGAGAGGGGTA
>WQVV01000246.1 GCA_009785665.1 Defluviitaleaceae bacterium | reverse complement strand
TAGGTGGAGATGAATTTGCCGTTGTAACAGCCCTTAAATCTCTGGCCGACGCGGAGGCTTTAGCGCAGAAAATTACAGCCCAAAATGGTGTTGTAGTAAAAGCAGGCGAACATGAAATTCCTGTATCGCTCCGCATTGGGATAAGCCAGATACCCAGCAAGGGGTTAAGTTATCAAAAGTCATTGGAGATTTTGAGCAAGTCAGTTGCGCAGGCAAGAACCAACAATGACCGCATAACTGTATATGTAGAGAATTAAGCGGCACAGCCGCATTTCGCCGATTACATGCATAGCGAGCTAACGCATACGTCTCGAAGCCGTGAACAGTTTCCTAGGCAATAAAAGATAGGGCGTGTTGTCATTCCGTAAATGGCAACACGCCCTAAGCTTTTGGGGACGTTGTTCACAATGCGCAGTAAGTGGAAACTATCCCCCAAAAGTATCTGCAACAGTTGAAAGCCCTGTTGGAATATCAAGATGCTGTGGGCAATGAGACATACATGCGCCACAACTTGTGCAATCGTGAGCGCGTTTGCCTTCTGGTAGAGTGCGGTACATCATTGTGCGATTCCACTTGTCGCCGCCGCGTTTGTATTCGTTGTATAGTGCGAAGCTAGATGCAATGTCAATTTCCATTGGGCAGTTGGGGTGACAGTATTTGCAGGCGGTGCATGGGATTGATGACACTTTTCCCATTTCTACTAGAACGCGTTCTAGCATTGCCATTTCTTCTTCGGTTAGTGGTTTTAGGTTTTGGTATGTTTTTAGATTGTCGCGCATTTGTTGCATGTTAGACATGCCGCTTAGAACGCAGGTAGCACCCTTTAAGGTTGCGGCGTATTGAATCGCCCATGATGCAATAGAGCGTTCGGGGGCGTAGTCTTTAAGAATTTTCTCCGCAGATGCAGGAAGATTTGCTAATGAGCCGCCCTTTACAGGTTCCATTACAATGATGGGGACATTATGTTTTACGGCAAGGTCTTGCCATTCGCCTGCTGGGCCGCGCAGAATATCTACATAGTTTAATTGAAGCTGAACAAACTCCGCCTCTGGGTATCTTCTAAATGCACGCTCTAGGCATGGGGTGTCTCCGTGGAAGGAGAAGCCCACATGTTTTACTAACCCCTTGCGTTTTTGTTCCGCTGCCCAATCGAACAACGCCATGGATTCAATGCCTTTTTCCTTTTCGTTGTCGAGGGAGTGAATCAAGTAGAAATCGAAATAATCCAAACCTGTGCGGCGTAGTTGTTCTGCGAATAAAGTATCGCAGTCTTTATGGTTTTTCACTTCCCATGGGGGCATTTTGTTGGCTACAAAAAATCTATCGCGTGGGTGGCGTTTTACCAATGTGCGTTTTAGCATTTCTTCCGAGCCGCCGTAAATCCATGCGGTATCAAAATAATTAAAACCGCTGTCTAGGTATAGGTCAATCATTTCGGCGGTTTCTTTATCGTCTGGAAGGCGCATTGCGCCAAAGCCCAGATAGGACTTTGGCGCGCTTGCGTTTAGATAATCATTCGCGGTTATCATACTAATTTCTTCGCCCTTTCAACAACAGCGTCAACGGTGAAGCCGAACGCCTTAAACAACGAGGGCGCAGGCGCAGACGCTCCGAAGGTGTCGATACCAATGACATCGCCATCAAGACCAGTGTACTTGTGCCAACCGAAGGTTGAAGCGGCTTCCACTGCCAAACGTGCGCGAACTGCCTTGGGCATAATTTCTTCTTTTTCAGAATCGGAAAGTTTGTCAAAAACGTCCAACGAAGGAACGCTAATTACACGCGCATGAATACCCGCATCTTTCAGAATTGGTTGCGCATTGTAGATTAACTCAACTTCCGACCCGCTTGCCATAAGCAAAATATCGGGCTTGCCAGTGGCAGGATTAACGGAATCTTTCAGAACATACGCGCCCTTGTACGCGCCTTTGCCCGTTTCGGGAAGAAGCGGCAAGTTTTGGCGTGTAAGAACCAACGCAGTAGGCCCATCTGTTTTGCCGAGAGCATATGCCCAAGCGGCAGCTGTTTCTTTGGTGTCGCATGGGCGGAACACGGTGAAGTCTGGAATACTGCGAAGTGATGCAAGCTGTTCTACGGGTTGGTGGGTTGGGCCGTCTTCGCCAACACCGATGGAGTCATGCGTCATGATATACACAACGGGAAGTTTCATCAACGCGGAAAGACGCATTGCAGGCTTCATGTAATCGCTGAAAACGAAGAACCCTGCTACATACGGACGAAGCCCACCATAAGCCGCAAAGGCGTTAGCAATTGCAGTCATAGCGTGTTCGCGAATACCGAAGTGCAAGTTTGACCCAGCGGGGTTTTTAGCAGAATAACTTTCCCTATCCTTCATGATGGTAAGCGTAGAAGGCGCAAGGTCTGCCGAGCCACCGAAGAGATTAGGCACAACTTTAGACAGCTTGTTAAGCACAACTTCCGAAGAAGCGCGGGTTGCGATATTGCCTTCATACTGCCAGTATTCGTCCCAGTTGTCTAGGTCTATGGGTAGTTTTGCGTTTTGCCAAACTTCCCATTCTTTCCATGCGTCGGGGTGTGCGGATTTGTATGCGGCGGTGGTTTTGTTCCAGTCATCTTCCCATGATTGAGCGGTTGCTAACCATGCGGTTCTAGCGTCTTGAACATCTTGAGGCACTACGAAAGATTCCTCATGCGGCCAGTTTAACGTAGCCTTTGCACCAGCGATTCCGTCTGCGCCTAGTGGCGAGCCGTGTACACCTGCTGTTCCTTGTTTAGGCGCGCCATACCCGATTATGGTTTTGATTTCAATTATAGAAGGCTTGTCTTTTACGGATTGCGCTTTCTCAATAGCCGCAGTGATTGCCGCTAGGTCGTTGCCGTCGGTTACTTTTTGCACGTCCCAGCCGTACGCATCGAAGCGTTTGCCTACGTCCTCTGTGAAGGAGATTTCTGTAGAGCCTTCGATGGTTATATCGTTGGAATCGTACAAAAGAATCAATTTGCCCAGCTTGAGTGTTCCTGCAAGGGAAACAGCTTCTGCCGCAACGCCTTCTTGCAGACAGCCATCACCGCAAAGTGCGTATGTGTAATGGTCAACGAGTTTCGCGTCGGACTTGTTAAACTTTGCCGCGAGATGCGTTTCTGCCCATGCAAAACCTACGGCGTTGGCAATACCTTGCCCCAATGGGCCAGTGGTAATTTCAATGCCATCAGTATGCCCAAATTCGGGATGCCCAGGGGTTTTAGAATCCCATTGACGGAAATTTTTCAAGTCGTCAAGAGACACTTTGTACCCAAAAACATGCAGCAAACTATAAAGCAAAGACGAACCATGTCCAGCCGACAAAACAAAGCGGTCGCGATTAGCCCATTTAGGATTTTTCGGATTATGCTTCATAACGCCGCCCCAAAGAGCCGCCGCCATTGGTGCAGCACCCATTGGTAAACCTGGGTGTCCGCTATTTGCTTTTTGAACCGCGTCAGCACTTAAAAAGCGCAAGGTGTTTACAGTATTTTGGTTTACGATACTCATTTAGGCACGCCCTCCCAGTCTTTTAGAAAGCGTTCAATGCCACTGTCTGTAAGCGGGTGATTAAGCATTTGCACAAAGCATGGATATGGAATCGTGGAAATATGCGCACCAAGACGAGCCGCTTCAACAACATGAATCGGGTGACGAATGCTTGCCGCAATAATTTCTGTTTCAATTCCGTGGGTATCAAAAATATCGCAAATTTCTTCTATCAGATTCATGCCATTCATGCCTATGTCGTCCAAACGACCAAGGAACGGGCTTACATAGGTAGCACCAGCACGCGCCGCCATAAGTGCTTGCACTGCCGAAAACACAAGAGTTACATTTGTTTTGATTCCTTTTTCGGTCAACTGTTTTGTGGCTTTAAGCCCTTCTGCCGTCATAGGAATTTTTATAACAATATTTTTGTGGATTTTTACAAGCTCAAGTGCTTCCTTTACCATGCCGTCGGCCTTTGTGTCGATTACCTCCGCACTAATTGGCCCGTCTACGATTGCTGTGATTTCCTTCACAACCTCCTCGAAATTGCGTCCTTCCTTCGCAATCAAAGAAGGATTTGTTGTTACTCCGCAAATTACGCCCCATTCATTGATTTCACGAATGTGCGCCACGTTCGCGGTGTCGATAAACATTTTCATAGAAAAAAACTCCCTTCGCTTCTCTATTGGTTTTCATGCCTATATAATGCCATAAGCTTAGAGAATTTACAACAATGTCTCTAGTGTTACCACGGCATTCTAATTTGTAGTAATTTTGCACAATAGTCATTCTACCAAATACCTGTACAACAGACCAGAGAACCTAAATTTAGACAAAAATTTATTTTCAT
>WQVV01000245.1 GCA_009785665.1 Defluviitaleaceae bacterium | reverse complement strand
GGGACAACTATATTTAGGCAAAAATCCCCGCACAAATGCAGGGAATGTTTCGTTATACAATCGACAGGATTCTTGCGCGATAGTTTCAAACACCACCGACGACTTGCCCGAACCCGATACCCCTGTAAACATAGTAATCTTACGCTTGGGGATTTTCAAATTGATATTCTTCAAATTGTTCTCGCGCAAACCTATTAGCTCAATGTATTCTTGCGGCATTTTTTCCTCCAAATGATAAAAGATTGGATTACGGTTGATTAACCACACCCATGAATAGAATTTGATTTCCGCCGTCTATTGTACTACGGTGTAGTATAAATGCAAATGGGCGGTTGCATATC
Source organism: Defluviitaleaceae bacterium (assembly GCA_009785665.1). Lineage (GTDB taxonomy): Bacteria > Bacillota > Clostridia > Lachnospirales > WQUN01 > WQVC01. The sequence continues at coordinate 4,058 of WQVV01000245.1, read as the reverse complement.
ATTTCAAATGTGGTTTGGATTATGGGTAAGCTTTCGGGACTCATCGTCATAACCGTTACTGCGGCGGCAGTCGCACCTTCTTCGTCAACTTCAATCATTGCCACTTGAATAGCACCTGAAATGAAGCATCGGCGTGGGACTAGATTGGTTATAGGCGCGATTGCTTCGCTGAATAATGCGTCCAGTCCCATTGCGGATAGGGGAGAGTTTAAGTCTAAAGTGTTTTCGACGGAGAAGCGGGGTAGCAGAAGGCTTCCTTCCGCCAAAACAGAATTTGTTTGTATTGCAGCGAATTTTTCGTTATTCATGTTGGCAAGAAGGCTTACAGCATCACCATCATGGGGCAGAAGAATTGTCATGCCGCCACCTGTTATAAACGGTAATGTTAAAGATTGCATTTGTGCGTCCTCGAAGTACATAATTGAATGCCATTCTCTGCGCATGAAATATGTGCAAACGTCTCCTGTGGGCGCGTGAAAAATATCGCGGTGGGTATCTTCTGGACGGAACTGATATGCCCACTGGTCGGAAAAGTAAATTGCGTTTACTATTGCGGCGGCGGTATCTGGGTCAATGTCGTCGTTATCTATTACGTGGGTGATTCTGCCATTGGTGTTGTCGCTTGCCCATTGGTTTATTGCATCAGCCGCATTGGGCGCGTTGAAGTTTATTCCCATTGTTGTGCCACGGAAGTAATCTGCAAATGTTTGCGCAAAATCGCTTTTTAACGTGTGGCTATCGTCTACGAAAATTGCGTTGGCTATTTGTAGGGGATTGCGTTGCCATACCTCGTCCATGCTTCCACGTCGATTACGCTCGTTGGTTAGGTCGAAAAGCATTCGTGATGCCGCACGGTTTACATACGCAACATCAATCCCTTCCTGCGCCAGAACTTCGATTAATGTAGGTCGGTAATCTTCGCGGGTTGCGTTGATTAACGCCGCCAACGGCAACCACACCGAATACGGCGATACTACAAAATTATCCGTGCCAACGTCCTCCAGCAAAGTCGCACTTAACGCAAATGCGAAATCGTTTGCGCCATGCGCCACCGCAATAGAATTATCTTCACGTTGCGCAAAACTTGTTGTTATTAATGGCGCGGGTTCTATATCCGCCGCCGCTAATGGTGCTATCTGCAAATGTTCAGGTTCAGGTAATACAAATGGGCCTTCCGCTCCACCTGCACACCCCACTAAAATCATACATGCTCCAGCTATCATCGCTACAAAAATCTTTTTCATATCAATTTTCCCCTTTCGCGGATTATTACTTAAACGTCACAGGTTGCATATTGTTCAAAGTCAACGGCTGCAAACGCATCATCTATGTGTGATATGCTGATTATTAAGAAGTGATTGCCTATATCGTCAGTCAATTCCATGCCTTCTTCATAATTAGGTATATGATTTGCTTTGTGTACCTGCAACCTGTTCTCGTTATCAAGGATAACTCTGGGTACAGTCACGTTTGCCGTTCCAGTACCGGTTTCTGTATAGGCAAGAACAAGCATTCGTTCTTCAAAAAAAGCATCGTCAAACCTGTTTGCAATTTCCCAAAAATAAGCTTCTACAGAGGCCTCGCGATTAACCCAATATGAAAAAATAAATCTTTCTGCGTATTCATGTAATTCCTCAACAGAACGCACAATTATATCTTCATTCCACCACCAATCGCCTGCTATCCAAATTCTGCCGCTATGATGTTCTAGTATAAATTCCAAGTCAATGTGCGTAGGCTCTGGAACTTCAATTTCAATTGCGGTTTCGTGGTCTGGGATTTCGGCTTCATAAGTAGAAATATACAAGTCGTTGTTAAATTCTCCATGATACCAAATGCCCGTTAAAGATTGGTCGTCCTCAACTGGTGGGATTTCTTCCACATGTGCAGTTGAAAAACAACCCGTTAGAATTGCTACTGCAATTAAGGTAACAAGCAGAACCATAAATTTTCGCATAAGAACCTCCTCGTCTTAGAGCCTGTTCAGAATCTCCCGATTGACGGATTCCCGAATGATTTTTTCGCCAATCGAGGCAGTTTTGACGACGCTTGCTGGAGGCAAGCTAGGAAAAACTAACGAAGAGTGGCGGAAAAAGCATCGGGAAGGCGGCAATTGGGAGATTTTGAACAGGCTCTTATGGCTGATTAACCACACCTGTGAATAAAATTTGTTGCCCGCCGCCGCTTAAATGGCGACTTAGAACAAACGCAAATGGACGGTCGCAAATCATTTCAAAAGGGATTATTGGGTCGGGGTTGTAACTTAGCGCGACAGCTTCAATAATGGTAACAGCGGCGGCTGTCGCGCCTTCTTCGTCAACTTCGATTGTTGCCACTTGAACGGCATTGGATAGGAAGCATGGATATGGGTGATAAATTAGATTGGTTAGCGGAGCGGTTGTTTCGCAAAATAGCGCGCCTAATCCCAATGCGGTTAATGCGTCTACCAAGTTTAATTTGCTTTCTATTGAGAAGCGGGGAAGCACAAGTCTTCCGCTTCCGCGTACAGAATTTGGCCCGATTGCTTCAAATTGTTCGGCGGTCATGTCTGACAACAGCCCTACTGCGTCGCCATCATGGGGTAGTAGGATTCTTAATGTTCCGCCAGTGTAGAAGTGCATTGCTAATGATTGCATTCGCTCGTCCTCGAAGTACATTATATCGTGAAAGTTTCGGCGCATAAAATACGCATAAACATCTCCCGTGGGCGAGTGGAAAATTTCTCGACTGGTGTTGTCTGGATTAAATTCGTTAATCCAGCTACCCGTGAAGTAGATTGCGTTTGCTATGGCTACTGCTGTATTTGGGTCGATTTCTTCAAGTACATTGGTGATTCTTCCGTTGGTGTTGTCGCTTGCCCATTGGTTTATTGCCACCACCGCGTTGGGCGAAGCGAAGTCCATTGCAATTGCTTCGCCACGGAAATAATCCGCAAATGTTTGCGCAAATTCTGTGTTGATTGTGTAACGATTATTCACAAGAACCGCGTTAGCTATTTGTAGAGGACTGCCATACCAATCTTCTCCTGCGGCAAGGCGGCTACGCTCGTTTGTTAAATCGAAAAGCATTCGTGATGTTGCTTGGTTTATGGTTGCAACGTCCAAACCTTCCGCCGCTAAAATTTCGATTAATGCTGGGCGGTAATCCTCATGAGCGGCGTTAATTAACGCCGCCAGCGGCAACCACACCGAATACGGCGATACTATAAAATTATCTGTGCCAACGTCCTCCAACAACGCCGAACCTAACGCAAATGCGAAATCATTTGCGCCCCGCTCCACCGCAAAGTTGTTTTCATCACGCGCTATAGTTCGCGTATCAATTAGCGGCGCGGCTTCCACATTTGTATGGGATATTATTTCGCTGGTGTCTATACGCAAATTATCTTCCATTGACAAAACCTCCGTACCACCCGCACACGCTGCGAGAATTACACATATTACTGATACTACCACTAATGCAAATTTTTTCATAATCAACCCTGCTTTCTGAAATTGTAGGAACACGAATCAAATGAAAATCATTTAAAAATTCCGCAAAAAAAGTCTCCAAATATTGCCGAAAATATGTTGAAAAAATCCTTTCCGTTCATGTTCTGGGCAGCTGCAAACTTCTGCCCCTATTGTACGTTGCCAACCATCTTCTCTTAAAGAGCAGTCTGTCAAGAAGATACTTGCGTTAGCATCAAAATATTCAACAATAGCACCTGTATGGCGGTCAATGGCAAACATATGTGTTGGCGACATACGAAACATTCGTGTTCCGCTTTCCGCACCAAAATTCCATTTTACAAACCATACATTCGCTTGGGAACAGAAACTGACACTTACGACCCGTTCATGTTCTAGTAACCAGTCAACTAAATAGGGATTATTTTTCAAGTCTGGTGCCAAATGAAACTGTGCGATTTCAGCCGCTTCAATTGCTGAATTAACAGAGTTCGGGTTATAACTAGCAGGTCTTTCCCAAAAAAATCTCTGTGCTGTGCGATATTCCAGAAAGTTGACTTCGCCAAGAAACTCGTAAGGTATCCCCGTTGATAACATCATTGGCGTTTC